>WHTQ01000009.1 GCA_009377645.1 Micromonosporaceae bacterium
GATGCAGATGCGCTCCCCGACCCGGGAGCCTGCGTGCCGGATCTGGCACGAGCCTGGCGCGGCCGTCGGCCGGCGCAGTCTCGTCTGTTACCGCCACAACCCGCAACAGCTCGGACACCGGTGCTCGCCCCCGGCAACCGACACAGGTCCGCACCGAAGCCACTTTCCGCTTCAGCGCAGCCCCCATCGCGTGATGTGCCACGCGCCAGTCTAGCCCGAACCGGCGGTCCCGCACACCCCACTCCCCAGGTCGGCTCCGCGGGGTGGCCGCGCGGGCGGGGCGGCTACCGGCCGGCCCCGCCGCCGGCGGCACCACCCCTGGCGTCCGCCGCACCACCCCTGGCGTCCGCCGCACCACCTCCGGCCTCCGCCGCGCCACGATCGGCCTCCGCCGCGCCGCTCCTGGCGTCCGCGTCACCGCCCCCGGCGTCGGCGTCGGCCGGCCGGGCACCGGCCACTGGGCCGCTGCTGGCGGCCGGGCGGTGTGGCTCGGCGTCGGAGCGGATGTCGATCCGCCAGCCGGTCAGCCGGGCCGCCAGCCGGGCGTTCTGCCCCTCCCGGCCGATCGCCAACGAGAGCTGGTAGTCGGGGACGGTGACCCGGGCGGTCCGGGTGACCGCGTCCACCACGTCCACCCGCAGCGCCTTCGCCGGCGACAGGGCGTAGCCGACGAACTCGGCCGGGTCGTCCGACCAGTCGATGATGTCGATCTTCTCCCCGTGCAGCTCGCTCATCACCGCCCGGACCCGCTGGCCCATCGGTCCGATGCAGGCACCCTTCGCGTTCACACCCTCGACCGTGGACCGGACCGCGATCTTCGTACGGTGGCCGGCCTCCCGCGCCACCGCCGCGATCTCCACCGTGCCGTCCGCGATCTCCGGGACCTCCAGCGCGAACAGCTTCTTCACCAGGCTGGGATGGGACCGGGACAGGGTGATCTGCGGGCCCCGGAACCCCTTCACCACGTGCACCACCACGCACTTGATCCGCAGCCCGTGCTGGTAGAGCTCGCCGGGCACCTGCTCGGAGGCCGGCAGCACCGCCTCCACCTTGCCCAGGTCGATGGTGACGATCCCCCGCTCGGTCCGCGCCCCGTGCGCCTGCACCACCCCGGTGACCAGGTCGCCGTCCCGGCCGGAGTACTCCCCGTAGTGGACCTCGTCGGTGGCCTCCCGCAGCCGCTGCAGGATCACCTGCTTGGCGGTCATGGCGGCGATCCGCCCGAAGTCGTGCGGGGTGTCGTCCCACTCCCGCAGCACCTCCCCGTCCTCGCCCCGCTCCTGGGCGTAGACCGACGCGGCACCGGTCTTGCGGTCGATCTCCACCCGGGCGTACGGGTGCGCCCCGCCGGTGTGCCGGTAGGCGGTCAGCAGCGCGGACTCGATCGCCGCCAGGATGGTCTCGAACGGGATCTCCCGCTCCCGCTCCAGCGCGCGCAACGCCGCGAGGTCGATGTTCACCACGCCTCACCCTCCCCCAGGGGCCCCCCGCCCGGGTGGTCATCCGGGCCCGCCTCCGGCCGCCGCAGCTCGACCTGGACCCGGCCCGGGCCGAGCTGCTCGTACGGCACCTCCCGGGGGGACCCCTCGACCTCCAGTACGACCGCCTCGGTGCCGGCACCGACCACCCGCCCGGTCAGGCTCCGCCCCTCCGGTCCCGGCGCCGTGACCAGCCGGCCGACGTTGCGGCGCCAGTGCCGCGGCTCGGTCAGCGGCCGGTCCACGCCCGGTGAACTGACCTCCAGCACGTACTCCCCCGGCACCAGCAGGGTGCCCGACTCCTCGGCGGCGTCGAGCGCCTCCGAGACCGCCCGCGACACCTCGGCGATCGCGTCCAGGCCCACCCCCTCGTCACCGTCGATCACGACCTGGACGCTGTGACGGCGGCCGACCCGGGAGGTGCTGACCCGCTCCAGGTCGAAACCCGCCCGGCGGGTCACCGGCTCGATCACCGACGTGAGGCGGTCGGCGAGGGCGGCTCGCCGGGGCGGCCCGGCCGGGCCGGTTCGGCGCGGTCGCATCGACTCCACCCCCTCACTCGATCTTGGCAAGCCTCGCCGGCCGCCCGGCCTTACCCTGCTCAGGCGGCTGCGCTGAGCGTAGCGCGCGGCCGCACCGGACAGCGTCCCGGCGCTCCGGCGACGCCGCCGGCGGTGCCGCTGGCGGTCCGGGCGGGCGCCGGCATCCGCCGGCTACCATTCCAGGATGCGACAGATCATCGGCAACCGGACCGTGGAGCTGCCGGCCGGCGAGTTCGCCGCGCTGCGGGACCAGCACCGCGGCGTGCTGCTCGACGTCGGCACCGGCGATGGCAAGCACGTGCTGCACACGGCTCGATGTTGACCCGACTAGCTGACAGTTGGACTTGACGCCAACCCGGCCGCCATGCGCCGGGCCTCGCAACGGGCGGCCGCCGGCCGCGGCGGCCTCCCGAACGCGATCTTCATCTGGGCGCCGGTCGAGCGGCTCCCGCCGGAGCTGACCGGGGTCACCGAGCTGCATATGATCATGCCCTGGGGCAGCCTGCTGCGCGCGGTCGCCGGTGGCGACCCGGAGGTGCTGGCCGGGCTGGCCGGGGCCTGCCGGCCCGGCGCCCGGTTCCGGATCGCCCTGAACCTGCACCCGTGGCGGTCTGCCGGCGGCGGCGCGGTGCCCGAGCTGGGCGGCCTGCCCGAGCCCGACCCGGGGTGGGCGCAGACCACTCTGGCCGACCGGTACGCGGTGGCCGGGTGGCAGCTGGACCAGGCCGACTATCTGACCGGCCCCGAGATCGAGGCGCTTGACTCGTCCTGGACTCGCCGGCTGCGGTCATCGCGGCCGGGGCGGTTCGACGTGCTCGCCCTCACCGGCACAGTCACCCCCCAGGTCCAGCGGTAGCGCCGTACGCTGGCCGTTTCCTGCTTTCTGCTGGCCCCCCTTTCGCTGGCTCCTCCCACCGCCGGATGGCGTCGGTAGCGTGCCGGCCATGCCATCGGTGATGCACGATCCGCGACCTCCAGCTCGACTAGCCACTCCGGACCGAGGCTCGGGTCACGCGCCTGCCGGCCGATGGTGTTCACTGAGCCGGTGCGCGATCGGGGCGTGCCGGGGTGGACCCGGCGGGCGGTGCTGGGCACCGGAAGCGCGGCCATGGCCGGGGCGGTCTCCGGCTGCGCCTGGTTCGACACCGACCCGCCGCCACCGCCGCCCCCGGACCCGCTGGAGCCGCTGCTGGCCGCCACCCGGGCGCTGGCCGCCCGGTACGCGGCCGCCCTCGCCAGCCATCCCGAGCTGTCCGACCAGCTGGCCCCGCTGCACGAGGCGCACCTGGCCCACGCCACCGCTCTGGTGGAGCTGATCGGCCGCCCCGAGCTGGCCAGCCCGACCGCCGGACCGGGCGGCTGGTCACCGCCGCTGGGCGGGTCCCCGGCCGGCCCCGGGAACGGATCCCCGTCCCCGGGCGGACCCGACGAGCCGCCGGAGGACCTGCTGGCCGGGCTGCGGGAGGCCGAGCTGACCGCCCGCGAGGAGGCCACCGCGGCCTGCCTGGCCGCGCCGCCGGAACGGGCCGCGGTGCTCGGGTCGATCACCGCCGCCCGGGCCACTCACGCGGAGGTGCTGAGGTGAGCGAGAGCCGTCAGCGAGGCGGAGCGCCAGCGGAGCCGAGCGGTCAAAACGGTCCGAGCGGAAGTTGCCATGCCTGACCCGACCCGGCTGGCCGACGCGCTGGCCGCCGAGCACGCCGCGATCTTCGCGTACGGGCTGATCGGTGTCGAGCTGGACGGGAAGACCGAGACCGAGGACGCCCGGGACGCCGAGGCGGCGCACCGGCTGCGGCGGGACGCGCTGGTGCAGACACTGGCCGACCGGGAGGCGCGCGCACCGGTGGCAGAGGCGAGCTACGAGCTGCCGTTCGAGGTCGCCGGCGCCGAAGCCGCCCGGCGGCTGGCGGTGCTGGTCGAGGAGCGGGTCGGGGCGGTCTGGCGGGCGGCTCTGCCGGCGGTCACCGGCGATGACCGGGCACAGGCGCTGGACGCGCTGGTCGACACGGCGCTCCGCGCGACCGGCTGGCGGCTGGCCGCCGGGGTGGAGCCGGCCACCACCGCGTTCCCGGGTGCGCCGGGCTGACCGGTCCCGACCGCCCCCGCGTACCCGGTCTTGACAGGTCCATACTAGGTATGCATACTCGGTAGCCATGTCTATCCGACACGGCCTGCTGGCTCTGCTGGAGTCCGGGCCGCGCTACGGCTACCAGCTGCGGGCCACGTTCGAGGAGTCCACCGGCGCCATCTGGTCATTGAACATCGGGCAGGTCTACACCACCCTGTCCCGGCTGGAGCGGGACGGGCTGGTCCAGCCGCTGCCGGAGGGTGAGGGCGGCCAGCGGCCGTACGAGATCACCGAGGCCGGACGGGCGGAGGTGGCACGATGGTTCACCACTCCGGTCGCCCGTACCGACCGCCCCCGCGACGCGCTGGTGATCAAGCTGGCCCTGGCCCTGACCGCACCCGGCGTGGACCTCCCCTCGGTGGTCCAGACCCAGCGCACCGCCACCATGCGGACGCTGCAGGAGTACACCCGGCTGAAGACCCGGCCGGCCGAGCCGGCGGAGCTGTCCTGGCGGCTGGTGCTGGACGCGCTGATCTTCCAGGCCGAGGCCGAGGTGCGCTGGCTCGACCACTGCGAGGCCAGCCTGGTCCACTACTCCCCGCCCGCCTCCCACCAGAGCGCGGCTCCGGCCCTGGACCCGGAGCAGGTGAGCACCCCATGACCACTCCCATCCTGGAGCTGCGCGCCCGGCGGCTCAGTACAGGTCGGACAGACTGACCAGGGTGGCCTCCCGGCGCCGGGCAGCCGTCTGGAGATCCTCGCCGAACCCGCCGGCCCCGTAGCAAGCCAGCACCGCCTGGTCGGTGTCGTAGCCCTTCAGCGCGAGCAGGTTGCGGGCCCGGCGCAGGCGGTCCAGGTGGCGTCCGGTCATGGCCTCGCCCCACTTCGCCTCCCCGAGCGACAGGATCCGCCCGGGCTCACCAGGAACCGCCGGCGCGAAGACCACGACGTCGAGCTGAATCTGGCTCCGCCGCTCGGGATCCGCGACCGTGCCGGCGACCACGTCCCCGGGTGTCCCACCGAAGCTGCCGTCATCGACATCCAACGCGTACTCCCGGCACAGGGACTCGAAATGCGGACCCACCACCTGTGCCAGGAACCGCTGCCTGGCTTCCGACCATGCGCGGACCGTCTGCCGCCGCTCCAGCCGGGTCCAGGCTGGGCGCATCACCGCCTCGTAGAAGGTGATCAGCGGCTCAGCGATCCGGTAGTGCGCCCGGCCATGCCGGAACGGGTCCGCCTCCCGGACGATGAGCCGGCTGTCCTCCAGGACCGTGAGCGGGTGAGCGATGTCGGTCGACTTGCGCCCCATGTGGCTGGCGATACCGCCTCGGGTCTGGTTGCCGCTGGCGATCGCACCGAGTACCGCGTGATAGACCGCGGTGTCGCGGATCTCGCCCTCTTCGGCCAGCAGGTACCGCGCTTCCCGGAACAGCGGGGTCTCCGGGTTCAGCACGGTCCGGACCACCCAGTCGTCGAAGTCGGCGATCGACTCCGGAGCGTCGCCTCCGGTGAACTCGCGCCGGTAGGCCGGGGTGCCGCCCACGATCGAGTGGACCAGCACCGCAAGCCGCGGGTCATCGATCTCCCAGAACCTTGCCGAGTCCCGATAGCGAAACGGGGGGACGACCAGCTCGAGACTGGCACGTCCGCGCAATGGAGCTGTGCCGCCCAGCAGGTTGCCCATGACGGACATCGCCGACCCACACAGGACAAGCCGGGTTAGGCCACCACCCCTGCGGGCGGTGCCGCCCTGGTCCAGCGCGTGCTGCAGGAGGGAGGGAAGACTCGGGCTTGCCCGAACCAGATACGGAAACTCGTCAATGACGATCAGGCGTCCGGCAGCCGTGGCGAACAGGGCGTCGAGCGCGTCCTGCCAGTCCCGGAACTGGTATGGCGCCGCCCCGCCCGCGTACTCGGCCAGCGTCGACCCGAGCTGCCGCAGCGCATCGACCTCGGTGCTCTCACTGGCCGCGAAGAAGAACCCGCCGAGCGCCTCCACCAGCGACGCCAGCAGGAGGGTCTTTCCCTGCCGGCGGCGGCCACTCACCACCCCCAGCCGGACGTCCGAGCTGGGGTTGACCGCGAACCGGGCGAGCGCCGACCACTCGGCCTCACGGTCAAAGATGTGGCTCGGCTTGGCGGGCGGCCGCATCTGGCCCTCCGATGCGTAGAACTACAGTTATAAGAAGTGTAGCCCTTATAACCGTGGTTATGCCTGCGGGAGGGTCAGGATCTCGTACCCGTCGTCGGTGACCGCGATCGTGTGCTCGAACTGGGCGGTCCAGCGCCGGTCCTTGGTGACCGCGGTCCAGCCGTCCGGCCACATGTCGTGCTGGTACGTGCCGAGGGTGATCATGGGCTCGACGGTGAAGGTCATCCCGGGTTCCATCACCACGTCCAGGTCCGGGTGGTCGTAGTGCGGGACGAACAGGCCAGAGTGGAACGCGGACCCGATGCCGTGGCCGGTGAAGTCGCGGACCACCCCGTAGCCGAACCGCCGGGCGTACGACTCGATCACCCGGCCGACCACGTTCAGCTGGCGACCCGGTGCGATCGCCTTGATCCCGCGCAGGGTCGCCTCCCTGGTGCGCTCGACCAGCAGCTCGGCCTCCTGGCTGACCTCCCCGACCAGGAAGGTGGCGTCGGTGTCGCCGTGCACCCCACCGAGGAACGCGGTGACGTCGACGTTGATGATGTCGCCGTCCTCCAGCACGCTGGAGTCCGGGATGCCGTGGCAGATCACCTCGTTCAACGAGGTGCAGCAGGACTTCGGGAACCCCTTGTAGCCCAGGGTGGACGGGTAGGCGCCGTGGTCGCACATGAACTCGTGCACCGCCTCGTCGATCGCGTCGGTGGTCACCCCCGGCTTGCAGTGCTCCCCGGCCAGCTGCAGCGCGTGCGCGGCGAGCCGGCCGGCGACCCGCATCTTCTCGATCGTCTCCGGGGTCTGCACGTGCGAGCCGGTGTACGGCGATGGCTTGTCCTTGCCGACATACTCCGGCCGGGAGATGTGCGGCGGCACCCGCCGCCGGGGGGAGATCTCGCCCGGCGTGATCGGGGCGCGGGTATTCATCCCGTCACCCTAGCTCGGGGTGTGGAGCCGGCCCAGCCGACTCCACACCCCGAGCCCGGTCCGGCTACCCGCGGCCGGACAGCGCCCAGGCGCGGGTCACCTCCTGTTCGATCCGGTTACCGGCCCGGTCCCAGGCCTCCACCCGCAGCGAGGCGAACTCCGCGTCCGCCGGCGGGATCACCGGCAGCAGGATCGCGGTGAACTCGCCCCCGCCCCGCGGCAGCACCAACGCCCGGTGCCAGGAGTCGCCGTCGTCGTACGAGACCGACACCCGGGCCCCGGCGATCCGCGCCCCATCCGCGCCCGGCTGATGCCGGACCGCCAGGTCGAGCGTGGGCAGCAACCGGCGCGGGGCGGTGTTGGTCAGGTCCAGCTCCGCCTGGTAGTCGACCAGCAGCACCGGCAGCACCGCCTCCTGACCGGCCGGCGGACGGGCGGACTCGACGGTCCAGGCGGTCCGGGTGGCGGTCGAGGTCGGCCACCAGTCGGCGGTCCGACTCACGTCCACCTCCAGCCGGTAGCTGGCCGGCTGCGGGCTCAGCGGGAAGTCCCCGGACGGCCGGGCGGCCTCGGCGACCAGCTCGCCGTCCTGGAACAGCCGGAACGCGGTGGTGTCGACCGAGGTGTGGCGAAGCCCCCAGTGCCGGCTCGCGTCCACCCACTCCGGCACCGCCAGACTCAGCGTGTCGCCGGAGCGGACCACCGGGGTCCCGGCCTGGTCGGTCCCGCCCTCGATCACTCCGGGGGCCAGCGGCGACTGGAACCAACTCTGCTCGCGGTGCTGGCCCGGCTGGTACCGGCTGACCGGCTCCAGCAGGGTGCCGACGAACGGCCGGAGCGCGTCGATCCGCTGCGCGTACCGGGTGTCGCCGGTGGTCAGCAGCTCGGTGCGCTGCTGCGGCGCCGGCAGCCCGGTCACCAACCCCAGCGACACCAGCTCGTACGGCCGCCAGGAGTGCCGGACCTCGCCCTGCACCTGCCCGGTGACTCCACTGTGGTACGCGTTCTCCAAGGTCGCCAGGTCGTCCGGGTCGGCGGTGTAGGACAGCTCGTCCGGGATGTTGCCCGGCTCCGGGAACACCACGTCGTACAGGAACGGAGTGACCGGGGTGCCGGCCACCCGGACCGTGACCGGGCCGGTGGCGAGCAGGTCGCGCAGCTGCTCCCCCTCCTCACCCGGGATGGTCATGACCGGCAGCTGGGCGGCGGTGCCGGCCGAGCCGGCGTAGTTCCCGACCGTGTCGTTCATGACCAGCAGGGCGGCCGCCCCGTTCGCCCGGGCGGTCGCCTCCTTGCTCGCGTGGTTCGGGCCGCCCCGGACCGTCAGCACCGCCGCCCCCTCGGCGTCGATGCCCTGATATTCCTCGGGTGCGCCGAACCCGGCGAACACCAGCGGCAGCTCCTGTTCACCGTCCACCGGGGCGGACCCGCTCATCTGCCGCGGGTGCAGCGCCTGCTGCTGCGGGTCCACCAGGTCCAGGGTGAGCGGCAGCTCACCCAGCCGCAGCCGGGCGTAGTACTCGAACCCGCCCACCGTGACCTGCTCGGTCGGCATGGCGAAATTGGGCAGCCAGTCGCCGCTCCAGGTGTGGGTGAAGGTGCCGCGCTGCGCGGCCGCCCGGTGATAGGCAATCCGGCTGGTTCCGAACGCGCCCGCGCTGGGATGCTCCGGGGTATCCACTTCGACCGGTACGCCGTCGCGGGCGTCCAGCACCAGCGAGGTGTCCGCGGTGACCTCCACCTCCGGGTCGCCGACCATGGTCCGGTTCTGGAAGAACTGGTCGTGGCCGTCGTAGGTGTAGACCTGCCCCATCACGTGGTAGGTGCCCGGCGGCACCCGGACCGTGGCGACCCCGTCGACGAACGTGACACTGGTCTCCAGGAACTGGCTGGTGTCCTGCACGTTGATCACGTCCAGCGCGCTGCTGCCGCGGGCCGGCCGGCCGTCCCGGGCGATCCCGGTGACCGCCAGCTCGTACCGCTCCGGCTCCTTGTGGAAGCCGACCGGCGTCCGGGTGGCCGGCTCCCCGTCCCGGCCCGCCACCAGGTAGCCGCCGTACAGGCCGACCTCGCCCAGCCGCGGGTCGACGGTGACGGTGGCGGTGGCGGTGCCACCGGCCGGGACCGCCAGGGTGGTCGGGCTGACCGACAGCATCCCGGCCGCGGGCACCGCCCCGTCCCGGCTCTCCACCTCCAGCGACAGGTCCAGGCTCACCGGAGCGTCGGTGCGGTTGGTGTACGTGACCTCGGCGCTTTCCGGGGCCGTCCCGTCCTGCGGGTACGGGAAGTAGCCCAGGTTCAGCGGGGACGGGGTGGCCCGCACCGGCGCGGCCAGTGCGGACGGGATGTCCAGCCGGCCGCCGCCCTGCTGGTAGACCTCCAGGCTGGGGTTGGGCACGGCGGTGGTGGCCAGGGCCGCCTTCACCTCGGCCGCGGACAGGTTCGGGTCCTGCTGGAGCAGGATCGCCGCCGCCCCGGCCACGTGCGGAGTGGCCATCGAGGTGCCGGACGCGGTGGTGTAGAGCTCGTTCACCGGGGTTCCGAGGGAGGTGCCGGCGCCGCGGGCCGAGACGATGCTCACTCCGGGTGCGGTCAGGTCCGGCTTGATGGCGAAGTCACCGAGCCGCGGTCCGCGGCTGGAGCTGCCGGCCAGCTGTTCGCTCTTGTCGACCGAGCCGACCGTCAGGGCGGCGTCGGCGGCGCCGGGCGACCCGACCGAGCCGTCCCCGAACGCTCCGGCGTTACCGGAGGCGATCACGAACAGCGTGTCGTGCTGCGCGGTCAGGGAGTTGACCGCCTGGCTGAGCGGGTCGGTGCCGTCCGTGCCGACCTGGGTGCCGATGCTCACGCTGACCAGGTCGGCCCGGGCCGCCGCCCACTCCATCCCGGCCAGCAGCCCGGAGGTGGGGCAGCTGCCGGCGCTGTTGCACACCTTGCCGCTCATCAGCTCGGCCCCCGGCGCCACTCCGCGGAACGTGCCATCCGAGCCGACGCCGGTGCCGGCCAGGATCCCGGACACATGGGTGCCGTGCCCGTTCTCGTCCCGGGTGTCCGGGTCGGTGGTGAAGTTCTCGGCCGCCACCACCTTGCCGGCCAGGTCCGGATGGTTGCCGTCGATGCCGGTGTCCAGCACCGCCACAGTCCGGCCGGTTCCGTCGAACCCGGCCGCCCATGCCTGCGGGGCGCCGACCAGCGGGGCGCTCTCGGCCAGCGCCACCTCGGTCAGCTCGTCCAGCCAGACCTTCCCGCCGGTGGCACCGGCGAGCGCGGCCGCGGCCGGCGCCGGACCGGTGGCGGTGGAGGTGGAGGTGGAGGTGGCGGTCGCCGTACGCCACCAGGCCCCGTCCGGGCGTACGGTGGCGGCGAAGCCGTCGATGCTGGACAGGCTGGCGGTCACCGACAGGCCGGTCGAGGCCGGTGTCGAGCGGCCGGCGGGCGTGCCGGCGACCACCACCGGGGTGCCGGCGGTGTAGCCGTACCGCGCGAGCTTGCTGACGTTGAACAGCTCCCGGTCCAGCGTGTCCGGGATCAGCGGTGCCGCGTCCGACGGGACCAGGTAGAGGTCGGTGCCGTCCGAGACGGTCTCGAACGTCGGCTGCTGGCCGTCGGGTCGGGGGGCCGGCTCGACGGTGGCGGACAGTTCGCCGCCGGGAGCCGTTGCCAGTGCCACCTGGTCGCCGGTGACCAGCGTCAGCACCGTGCCGCCGGCGGCGGCGGGGACTGCGGATGGCAGGTTAGCCGCCGGAGGGGCGGCCGTCGTTGGGGTGGGGACAGCGGCGAGAACCAGCGCCAGGCCGGCCGCGAGCGGCCAGCTCCAGCGCATGGACCCACGGGTCGACATGGGGGTCTCCTTGTCGGTGGGGGTGGGGGCTCCCCGGGAAGCCTTGTTTCGGGCAGTATCGACCCGTACGGCCGGCAGTAGCTATCCGCAAGACTTCATAAACAACCTGATCGGCTGGGACCGGGGCTACGGATGGACGGCCACCGTTGGGCCGGCCAGCTCCCGCAGCTCGTCCGGCAGGTCGGTCCCCCGCTCGGCGGCGAGCTTGAGCGCCTCCTCGATCAGCGACTCCACGATCTGGGACTCGGGGACGGTCTTGATGACCTGCCCGCCGACGAAGATCTGGCCCTTGCCGTTGCCGGAGGCCACTCCGAGGTCGGCTTCCCGGGCCTCACCCGGGCCGTTGACCACGCAGCCCATCACCGCCACCCGCAACGGCACCGGCAGCCCTTCCAGGCCCGCCGTGACCTCCTCGGCGAGCCGGTAGACGTCGACCTGAGCCCGGCCACAGGACGGGCAGGACACGATCTCCAACCCCCGCTCCCGCAACCCCAACGACTCCAGAATCGCCGCCCCGACCTTCACCTCCTCCACCGGCGGCGCCGACAACGACACCCGGATCGTGTCCCCGATCCCATCGGCCAACAACGCACCAAACGCCACCGCCGACTTCACCGTCCCCGCAAACGCCGGACCGGCCTCGGTCACCCCCAGGTGCAGCGGATAGTCACACCGCGCCGCCAACAGGCGGTACGCAGCCACCATCACCACCGGATCATGATGCTTCACCGAAATCTTGATATCCCGGAACCCGTGCTCCTCGAACAGCGAACACTCCCACAGCGCCGACTCCACCAACGCCTCCGCCGTGGCCTTCCCATGCTTGTCCAGCAACCGCTGATCCAACGAACCCGCATTCACCCCGATCCGGATCGGCACCCCCGCCTCACCCGCCGCCGCCGCGATCGCCCCCACCTGGTCATCGAACTTGCGGATGTTGCCCGGGTTGACCCGCACCCCGGCACACCCCGCCTCGATCGCCGCAAACACATACCGCGGCTGGAAATGGATGTCCGCGATCACCGGAATCGACGACTTGGACGCGATCACCGGCAGCGCCGCCGCATCATCGGCCGACGGCACCGCCACCCGCACAATCTGACACCCCGCCGCCGTCAGCTCCGCGATCTGCTGCAACGTCGCATCAACCTCAGTGGTCGGCGTCGTCGTCATCGACTGCACCGACACCGGCGCATCCCCACCCACCGGCACCGACCCCACCATCACCCGCCGGGAAAGGCGCCGCTTCGCCAGCGGCGGCGGCGGGACGTCCGGCATACCCAGCGCTACGGCGGTCACGGCCTCATACCCTCCTGTCGTCCGGTCAGAACGGGAGCCGGATCGGGTTGACGATGTCGGCGGCGATCGTCAACAGGAAGAACCCGGCCATCACCAAGATCACGACGTAGGTCACCGGCATCATCTTGTAGTAGTCCACCCGGCCCGGGTCGGGCCGGCCCAGCCGGGCGTAGAGCCAGGACCGCGCCTTCTCGAACCACGCGATCGCGATGTGCCCGCCGTCCAGCGGGAGCAGCGGCAGCAGGTTGAAGACCCCGACGAAGAAGTTCAGCGCGGCCAGCAGGACCAGGAAGGTCGGCAGCTCGCCGCGTTCCCACAGCTCGCCGCCGAGCCGGCTGGCACCGACCACGCTCATCGGGGTCTCCGGGTCCCGGTGGCCGCCGAAGACCGCCTCCCACAGCTGCGGGACCCGCTCCGGCAGCCGCCCCAGCGCCTCGAACGTGCCCTGGAAGATGAACCCGGTCTGGTCGGCGGCCAGCCCTACCCCGGCGACCGGGCCGTGCCGGGTGCGTGGGACCTCCGGGAAGATCCCGAGCACGCCGACCTGCTCCAGGTCGGCGTCGGTGACCTCGGAGGGGGTGGTGCCGGGGTCGATGTCCTCGCGTACCTGCTCGACCCGCGGCACCTTCACCTCCGCGGTGCGGGCCTGCCCGTCCCGCTCGATGGTGAGGGTTACGGTCTGGTCACCGGCGGCCTGGATCCGCTCGGTCAGGTCCTGCCAGCCGGTGACTGGCTGGTCGTTGATCGCGGTGATCACATCGCCGGGCTGCAGGCCGGCCTGGACGGCGGCGCTGTCCGGGTCCTGCCCGGGCACGCACTGCCGCGGGGCGCCGGTCTCCGGGTCGACCTCGAACTCCACCGCCACGCACTCGCTGACGCCGCTCACCGCCGGCAGGCTGGCGTCCAGCCGCTCGAAGTCGTTCAGCGGGGCGAACGCGAAGACCCCCCACAGCACCACGAACCCGAGCACGAAGTGGGTGGCCGAGCCGGCGACCATCACCACCGTGCGCTTCCACACCGGGAACCGCCACATCGCCCGGTGCTGGTCGGCCGGGGTGGTGTCGTCGTCCTGCGGGGTCATCCCGACGATCTTCACGAACCCGCCGAGCGGGATCCCCTTGAGGCCGTACTCGGTCTCGCCGCGGCGGAACGACCAGAGGGTCGGCCCGAACCCGACGAAGAACCGGCTGGCCTTCATCCCGAACAGCTTCGCGGTGCCGAGGTGACCGGCTTCATGCAGGCTGACCGAGATCAAGATGCCGAGCGCGAACACCGCCATCCCTACGTACGCCATCGCGCGCTGTCCCGCTCCTCTCCCGCTTCGATCAGCTCCCGCGCCCGGGTCCGGGCCCACCCCTCGGCGGCGTGAACCTCCTCGACGGTACCCGGTTCGGGCAGGTCGGGAGCGCCACCGACAACCGCCGCCAGGGTGTCGACGATCCCGAGGAAGGGTAGCCGGCCCGCGACGAACGCGGCGACACACTCCTCGTTCGCGGCGTTGTAGATCGCCGGCCGGCACCGGCCCGCCGTCCCGGCCTCCTTTGCCAGCGCGACCGCCGGGAACGCGGCCTCGTCCAGCGGCTCCAGCCGCCAGGTGTGGGCGGCCGTCCAGTCCACCGCCGGGGCGGCGCCGGCGACCCGGTCCGGCCAGCCCAGCGCGAGCGCGATCGGCAGCCGCATGTCCGGCGGGCTGGCCTGGGCGACCGTCGAGCCATCCACGAACTCCACCATCGAGTGCAGCACCGACTGCGGGTGCACCACCACCTCGATCCGCCCGTACGGGACACCGAACAGCTCGTGCGCCTCGATCACCTCCAACCCCTTGTTCACCAGCGTGGCTGAGTTGATCGTGATGACCTGGCCCATGTTCCAGGTCGGATGGGCCAGCGCCTGCTCCGGCGTGACGCCGGTCAGCTCCTCCCGGCTCCGGCCCCGGAACGGTCCGCCGCTGGCGGTGAGCACCAGCCGCCGGACCTCCGCGGCGGAGCCCGCCCGCAGGCACTGGGCCAGCGCGGTGTGCTCGGAGTCGACCGGCACCAGCTGCCCGGGCGCCGCCGCCGCCCGTACCAGCGGCCCGCCGGCTACCAGTGACTCCTTGTTGGCCAGCGCCACGGTCCGGCCGGCCCGCAGCGCGGCCAGGGTCGGGGCCAGGCCGAGCGAGCCGACCATCCCGTTCAGGACCACGTCGGCGGGCCAGCTGGCCAGCTCGGCGTTCGCGGTCGGCCCGGCCAGGATCTTCGGCAGCTTGAACCCGCCGGTGGAGTACCCGCGCCGGCTCGCCTCGGCGTAGAACGCGAGCTGCAAGTCCTGGGCGGCCGAGGCGCGCGCGACCGCCACCACCTCCACCCGCAGCGCCAGCGCCTGGGCGGCCAGCTCGGCGACCTGGCCGCCGCCCGCGCCGAGCCCGACCACCCGGAACCGGTCCGGGTTACGGGTGATGACGTCGATCGCCTGGGTGCCGACCGACCCGGTGGAGCCGAGCAGCACCACCTCCCGAGGGGTGCCCACCGGCCCATTCTCCCCTGGCCCACCGGACCGGGTCTGGACACCCCGGTGGCACCCTCGCCCGGCGCCCGGCAACCGCGTACCACGCCGGGACCCAGGTGTCTCACAAATGGACGCCACCACACCGCCACGTGGTGGAGCCAGGGCAGCCTGGGCTGCTGACCCGACCGGCACCGGCTACCGTGATACGACGTGAGTGATACCACCAGACCGGCTCCCGGCGAGCTGTCCGAGGAACAGGCACGGGAGTACGCGAGCAAGCTGCGCTCGGCCCCGGTCGAGCAGGTCGTCACCGAGGTGCTGTCCAGCCTGCTCAACCTGGCGCAGGTGAAGCTCGGGCGGCGGGACGCCCGGCTGCTGATCGACCTGACCGGTTTGCTGGTCGGGCACGCCCGCCCGTACCTGCCGGACGACGTGACCGACCAGCTCGACCAGGTCCTCCCGCAGCTGCGGCTGGCGCAGGTGCAGGCCGAGAACGCGGCCACCGGCGGCGGCCCGGAGCCGAACGACCTGACAGAAGTCCCCCGCCCACCGGCCGGCACCGGTGAGCGGGTGGCACCCGAGCCGGCGGCACCCGGGCCGGCGCCCGTCCCGCCACCGACCGCCTCCCGGCTGTGGGTGCCGGGTCGGGACTTCTAGCCCGCCCGGTGGGCGGTGGCCGGCGCCCGCGCCGTCCACCCTGGCAGCGGTCTGACCTGTCCACAGTGGGACCCGGGGGCGGTTGCCAAGTCGGCGGGTCACCGATGACGGATGGCCAAACGACCGTTCACGAGGGTGGTGCGTTCGTGCCATGATGTCGATGGTCAACTGTGATGGCCGAGTGGGACGGGGGGGACCAGTCGTGGCGAGCGCGTCTGCCTCCAGGCGGGAGAGCCGACCGGAGGGCGGTCAGCAGGCACCCCGGCCTGCCCCGGAAGGCGATCGGCGGCCGAGGGGCCGCGACGCGCGAGCGCCGCTGGCCAGCGACTCCTTCCTGCGACCTTCGTTCACGCTCGAACAGGTGCGCACCTTCCTGGCGGTCGCCTCCCGCGAGCACGTGACCCACGCCGCCAAGGTGCTGCGGCTGAGCCAGCCCGCCGTTACCCAGCAGGTCCAGCTGCTGGAGCGGGCGCTGGGCGTGCGGCTGCTGGAGCGGGTGGGGCGCAGCGTGCGGCTCACCGACGCCGGCGTCGAGGTGGCCGGCGCCTGCCTGCTGGTGATGCGGTCGCTGGAGAACGTCGAGGCGGTGGCGCGGGCGGTGCGGGGGCTGGACCTCGGCTCGGTCACCGTGGGCGCCAGCGAGCTGGCGGTGGACTACTTCCTGCCCCGGGTGATAACGGAGTTCGTGGTGGCGCACCCGCGCATCAACGCGGCCGTGGTGGTGGCCCCCGCCGACCGGATACACCAGCATGTGGCCGCCGGTCAGGTGGACTGCGCGCTGGTCGACGGCCAGTCCCCGGCGCCCGAGCTGCACCTCACCCACGTCCAGGTGGCGGTGACCGAGATCCTGCTCGTGGCCAGCCGGAACGACCTGCCCGGAGCCGAGCCCGAGCGGACCGACGGCGGCCCGCCCAGGCTCCGGCTGCTGGAGTGGGGGCCGGCGTCCGCGGCCACGGCGCTGCTCGCCGAGGTGATCGGTAACCACGGCGAGCAACCGCCCCGGCTGCAGATCGGCAGCATGGAGGCCGCCCGCCGGTCGGTGCTCGGCGGCGGTGGCTTCAAGGCCGTGCTGCCAGCCGTCGCGATCCACGACGAGCTCCGGTCGGGGGCGCTGGTCCGGCTGGGCAGTCACGCGGAGCGCCTGCCGGTCTTCGCGGTCCGCCGGCCGGGGCCGGACAGCCCGGCGGTGGAGGCGTTGTGGCGGATCCTGTCCCGACCGGCCGACGACGGGTCGGCCGGTCCCCCGCCGCCGTCAGCGGCAGACACTGGTAACTGCCCCTGACTCGAGGGTGATCCGGCAGGTCTGGTGCTCCGCAACCTGGGCCTCGTGGTGGCTGGACATCACCACGGTCGCCCCCTCCTCCACCAGGCCCCGGATCGCGTTGATCACGATCCGGGCGGAGCCGTCGTCCAGATGGGACGTCGGCTCGTCGAGGATCAGGAGCTGCGGGCGGGGGGCCAGTGCTCGGGCCAGCGCCACCCGTTGCTTCTCGCCACCGGACAACGACTGCGGGTACTCGTCCAGCTTGTCCCCCAGCCCGAACCGGTCCAGCCACTCGTGGGCCTGCTCCCGCGCCGCGCGGCTGGGAACCCCGCCCGCCCGCAGCGCGGTCTCCACGTTGGTGCTCACCCGCTGGGTCTCGAACAGCGCCACGTCCTGCATCACGGTGCCGGTGCGCCGCCACACGCCCTGCGCCTGGCGGCGGGACCGGCCGGGCATCCACGAACCGAGCGCCCACACCCGGCCCGCCGACGGCGGGCACAGGCCGTTGATGGCACGCAGCAGGGTGGTCTTCCCGGCACCGCTGGGCCCGGTCAGCACCATCCACTCGCCGCTGCAGCAGGTGAAGCTCACATCGGTCAGGATGACCGCGTCGCCGACGCACACCTGCAGCTCGCAGCACCGCACGTTGACGCAGTCCTCACCCATTCGGCCACACCTCGAGCGCACCCTGCGCCGGCAGCGGCGCGTCGGACTCCGGACCGAACCAACGGTCGTAGATCTCGTCGTACTGCCCGGAGCCGGTGATCTCCTGCAGCGCGAGGTTCACGGCGTTGCGCAACGTGGAGTCGTCCTTACGCATGGCGATGCCGTCGAGCTTGACGCCGGTGCCGCCCGGAACGTCCAGCACGGTCAGGTCCGGCTGGTTGAGCGCGTAGGCGGCGAGCACCTCGTGGTCCTCAGTCCAGCCGGCGACGGCGCCCTGCTGGACCGCGGCGACCGCGGCCCGCTTGTCGCCAAACTGCTCGATCTCCGGCTCGCCCGGGTGGCCGTTCTCGGCCAGCCAGGTGGTCCAGTTGCCGATCGAACTGCTGCCGCGGCTGGCGGCGACCGGCTGGCCGACCAGGTCCTCGTACGACTCGACCTCGCCGGCGCGGACCAGGAAGGTCTGCGTGGAGAAGAAGTAGGTCTGGCTGAAGTCGACCTCCTTTCCGCGCTCCACGGTCTTGCTGATGCTGGCCACGGCCAGGTCGATCCGGCCGTTCTTCAGGAAGCTGATCCGGGTCAGCTCGTCCACCTGCACCAGCTCCACCCGGACCCCCCACTGGTCGGCGATCGCGTTCGCGATGTCGATGTCGAACCCGTCCCAGCTGCCACTGTCGTCATAGGAGCTGTGCGGTGGGTTGTCCACCCTGGTGCCGACCTTCACCACTCCGGCTTCCGTGATCTGGTCGAGCAGCGACTCCCCGCTGCGCGGGTTCGCCGACGAGCTGGAGCATGCGGAGCCGGTGGCCGCCAGCCCGACGGCCAGCGTCGCGCCGCCCAGCACCCGGCGCCGGGTGAGCAGATGCCTGTTTCGTGGTGACCTCACGTGCTTCCCCTTTCCGTTTACGTGAGCTGTGCCTCCCGGCCGGTGAGCCGGACCTTCAGAAACGCCAGAAGCCGCATCAGGACCAGGACCGCCGCCAGGTAGAGGGCGCTGGCCGTGCCCAGCACCAGCGCCCAGCGGGAGGTGGTGGCGTGCTCGCCCAGCATCCGGGCGACCGTGGTCAGCTCGCCGATGCCCAGGATGGTGAGCGCACCGGTGTCCTTCAGCAGCGACACCCAGTGGGTTCCGAGCGCGTCCACGGACCGGCGGAAGGTCCACGGCACCCGCAACCGCAGCCACTCCTGGACCGGCGACAGGGTCAGCAGCCGGGCCTGCTCGCGTAGCCCGCGAGGATAGGCGGCCAGATAGGACCGGAGCGTCTCGCCCACATGCGACAGTGAGTACAGGGTCAACGCCAGAAACCCGGTCAGCACCAACGGCAGTCCCGTCACCTGCGCCAGTGCGAAAATCAACAACAGCAGCGGGGTCCCCCGCAGGATCGCCAGCGGCGCCTGCAGGCACAGCGAGATAGCCGGCCGGGCCACGCAGACGGTCGCGTAGACAAGCCCGACCAGCACCGCCGCTACGCCCGCCGCCACCGCGCTGAGCACCGACAGGAGCAGCCCGCCCGGGCGCTGGTCAGGCAGCCCGAACAGCAGGTTCCACAGCAGGTCGCTCACGTCGCCACCCGCGAGAGCGGGCGCAGCCCGGGCGTGGCGCGGTGCGCGATCCGGTACTCGATCCCCCGGCACACCGCCCAGACCAGGAAGCTGAGGATCACGTACACCGCCACGCCGATCGCGACGTACCGGCTGACCAGGAACGTCTCGCTCGCTCGTTGCTGGACCCAGCCGAGCAGGTCGGCGACCGGAAACAGGGCCGCGAAAGCGGTGTTGTGGAGGTGGTGGACCAGCCGGGCCCCGAACGGTGCCAGCGTCGACTCGGCGGCCTCACCCACCAGCAGGCGGAGCCGGCGCGCGCGGCCCAGGCCCAGCACCGCCACCTGCTCGCGTCGGGCCGGGCTGATGGCGTGGTAGCCGGTCCGGAAGATCACCGCGAAGTGCCCGGTCGACCCGAACGCCAGCCCGATGGTCACCGCCCAAGCCACCAGCGCCATCCCGGCGGACGTGCCCGGGAACGGGCTGGGCAGCCACGCCGGTGGCGGATGTCCGATCACGCCCACCCCGGCGGCCACCACCAGCAGGCTGGTGGGTACGCCCCGGGTAAGGGTGATCAGAGTCTGCGCCCCGGCGCGGGCGGGCCGGGACCTGCCCAGCGAGCCGGCCGCGAGCAGGAACGCCAGCGAGACCGCGAGCGTGGCGCTCAGCCCGAACAGCACCACGGTCCCGAGCACCGGGGCGGCGAAGCCCGACATCGTCGGCGGGCCGGTCAGCGGGTGCCGGGGTCGCCCGCACCGCTGGCCGGGGGTGCCGCACCCACCCCCACCGGGCCGGCCGCGGGGGTAACGGAGTCCTGGTCGCGGTACTGCCAGTCGACCCGGACCCGCACGTCCACCCCGTCCCGCACCGACGAGGTCACTGTGCAGTGCTTCTCGAAGACCTCCTCGCACCGACGGGTCCGGCCGGCCGGCTGGGCCAGGGTCGGCCGCAGCACGACGTCGACGTGGTCGATCCGGGGTAGCCCCTCGGCGTTGGGGGCGACCACCGCGGTCACCTCGGACTGGAAGTCGGCGACCGGTAGGCGAGCGTGGCGGAGGGTTTCGAGCAGGCTCGCGGACAGGCAGTGGGCGACGGCGGCCCCGAGCAGCGCCGGTGTCGCGGGTGCGGAGGCCGCCCCGACCGGGTCGGGCTCGTCGGACGCGAACAGCTCACCGTGGTGACGGTCGCCCTCCCGCGCCTGGGACACGAACCGGTATCCGTCGGCGTGTCGCATGTCCACCACGAAGCGGCGGGTCTCCTGGCCACGCATCTCCATTGCTGGTCCTCCTCGGCTGGTTGCGAACGGGATCGGTTGTGCAACAAACCTGGCGGTGCGGCGGTCTGGGTACAGCACACCGGAGCGGCTCGGGCTCCGGCTCGAAGCGCTGTCTCGGTTGCCCCCCGACTGAACGATGTCACGCTACCAATGAATGAGTAGTGACGCAATATATAACTTATAGCAATATAGTGATTCAGTGGAGCTGATAGGTTGGTTACCAGCCGTTGTTGCCAAGTCAATTAACATTGTTAGCAAGACTTCCAGAAGCTCCATTATGGGTACTAGTTGGACCTGGCGACGGGAGCGCCGGCCGGACTGGCGCCTGTGGACAGGTAGCGTCACGACGCATCGGGCAGGTGGCCGCCCGGCGACGGTCACATGAAGTTGCGGGTGTGCAGCGCCGACAGCGCGGCCGCCTCGTCGGGCGGGAAGCCGAGTCGCTCCAGCCGGCGCCGGCGCCCCTGGTCCATATCCCGCTCAAGTTGCCGCACCCGCTCGTGACCGGCCGCGATCGCCTCCGGTTCCCATCCCCCGGCGGCCATCAGCACCAGGGCGTCGAACACGTCGTCGTTGAGCCCGGCGGTGTCGGCCAGCGCATCGTGGCGCCGCTCGATCGCCGACCGCAGCCGGCCCAGCAGGGTCGGGTCCACGCTGGCCTGGTTGGCCAGGTGGGCCACCCCGAACAGCACGTGCCGTCGCTCGTCCTGCATCGCCAGCCAGGCGACCCGCCTGGTGACCGGGTCGGGGGCGTACCGCTGCAGGAACCCGAGCAGGTTGACGAAGCTACCCTCCCCGAGCACCGACAGCAGGAACGAGGAGAGCGAGAAGTCCGACTCCTCGACCAGCGTGAACAGCGAGGACCGGCCGCCGGCCGACGAGGTGCCGAGTCCGCCGCCGCGTAGCAGCGCCCGGCGGTTGAAGATCTCCATGTGCCGCGCCTCGTCGGCGACCTGCACCGCGAGCAGCTGGGCGACCTCCCGGAAGTGGGGATGGATCCGGCCCAGAAACCGAGCCGGTACGACCAGCGCCGCCTGCTCGTTCTCGACCAGGTAGGTCATGACCTGCACGACCGCGGCCTCGATGTCGGGCGGGAGGAAGAACGGCTCGGACCACGGCACCGCGGTTGCCGGGTCCCACTGCCGGGATGCCGCGTACGCGTAGAGCTGCGGGGCCACCTCCGCCCACACCAGGTCCCGGTCGTCCAGGTCGAAGTGCGGCTCGGGACCGCCACCCTCCAGCAGGGCACCCCGGGCCGCCAGCCCCCACCGGGCCGGCGGGTGGCGCTGCACCGCGCCGGTGGCCGGGTCCCCGGCCCGGATGGCACCGTGCCAGCGGTGGTCCGGTCGCGCCCCGCGGACCACCACCGCGACCGGCGGCGGTCCCTGACCCGGCTCCGGCGACTCCACCCGGTGCCCCTCGGCTCGGCACCACGCCGGCAGGTGCACCGGAAGGTGTGGATCCCGCCCGTACACCGCCAGCCGGGAGCCGGCGGCCAGCGGCGCCAGCGCCCGCCGGAGCAGCAGCTGCCCACCCCGGTCCAGGCCCAGCCCGCCGAGGTCCAGCCGATCCTCGCTCACGGGTGGTAGGCCGGCATCCACAGCTCGCCGTCCGGACCGTAGAAGCCGCACCGGTCGACGGCGGCGGACAGCACCTGGTAGCCGTCGGTGCGGCCGGACTCCCATCGGGTGAGCCCCTCCAGGTCCAGCAGGTGGCGAACCCGGGGATCCGCGTACGACATCCCGAGCAGCAGCGCGGCGAACCGGTCCACCGCCGCTCGTGGTGCCGTGTCCACGACCGTCATGTTGCAGTGGTCGTAGGGCTCGGTCTGGGCGATCACGCGGGTGTGGCCGGCCGGCAGGACCCCCTCCTTGACGAACAGCAGATGGTTCGCATCCAGCATGGCCGCGGCGTCCACCTCGCCGTCGACCAGGGCGCGCGCGGCCTCCCGCTCGCCTCCGATGTGGTCGCCGTGCAGACCGACGCCGACGTCGAACCGGTGCGCCTGCACCTTGACCCCGCGCTCGGCCAGGTGCGCCAGCGGGATCAGGGTCGCCTGCGGCGAGTCGATGGCACCGGTGGCGACCAGCTTTCCGGCCAGATCCGCGATCGTCGTGATGCCGGCCGCGTCCCGCACCACGACCACCGATGTGAGGTCGCGGTCGGTGTCGCGCATCACCAGCGGTCGGACGGACCGGCCGGTCGCCGCCGCCAGCCGGCCGGCCCGCAGCCAGGCCAGCGGGGAGTTCCAGGCCAGGTCGAGCCGCCCCGCCACGAGATCGTCGACCATCCGTTCGTAGTGGGGATACAGCACGTGGTCGACGGCCAGACCGTGCTCGCGGAGCCAGCTGCGGAACCCGTCCCAGATGGTGACCACCTTCGGGTCGTACGCGACCGCCCCGAGCACCAACGGTCTGGTCGTCATACCCACCTCGCAGATCCGATGTAGATGGTGCGGTCTGCGCCCGCCGGCGACTCTCCGGCAGCGTCCCTGGATACTATGCGGACCACCGGACCGCCGGAAGCGTCCGGTGGTGAAGCTTCGATCGCACCTTGTGATCAAAGGCCCCGCGCTGGCTTATCAGCCCAGCGGCTGCCGGATGTGGTGGCGGAGGTGGACGGGAATCGAACCCGCCTGACCGAGCTGCTCGGTCACGTCGGTTTTGAAGACCGCGGGGGCCACCAGGCACCCTCACACCTCCGGGACCGAGCCTACGGCCAGCGCCGGCGGACCGCAAGGGACCGGCGCACGGATCGACCCGGAAACCGTTGGTAGCTCGTCAGAACAGTGGCTGGCCAGTGAGGACCTTGGCGTAGTAGTCGTACAGGACGTCCGCGGTGGGCGCCATGATGCCCCCGGCGCGCGCGTCCCGGAAGTGCCGCTCCAGCGGGAGGTGTTCGGAGAACGCGGCACCTCCGCAGACCCGCATCGCGATGTCGGTGATCCGCAGCGCGGCGTCGTTGGCGACCGCCTTCACCCCGAGCACCTGCCGCTGCGCGGCCGGGTCCGCGGTCGCGATCGAGGTAGCGGTGGTGTACACGTAGGAGCGGGTGGTCTCCAGCTCCAGCCCGGCGCGAGCGAGCTGCGCCCGGATGGTGGGCAGCTGCGCCAGCGTCTCCCCCAGGTGCTGCAGCCGGGCGCCCGAGGTGTGGGCGACCGCGCCGTCCACCGCGGCCTGGGCCAACCCGAGCGACACGGCCGCGTTGCCCAGGTTGAACCACGGCATGACCGCCTCCATCATCAGCCCGAACCCACTGCCGGGCTGACCGAGCCGGTCGGTGTCCGGCGCCGTCAGGTCGAAGGTCATCGGAGCGGAGGCGTTGCCACGCAGGCCGAGACCGCGGAAGGTGCCGGCCACGACCACCCCGTCGGTGTCGCCGTCCACCGCGAAGACGTCCACCGGCACCGGCGCCTCCGCAGCCGGTGCCAGCTCCGGCGAGGTGAGCGTCGAGACGAGATACACACCGGCGCTGCCGGCCGAGGTGACGAAGCTCTTCCGGGACTTGAGCCGGGTGCGGTCCCCGTTGTCCGTCTGCGCCTGTGAGGTCGGGGCCCAGAAGTGGGACCGGGACCCCGGCTCGGAGAACGCGAGCGTGGCCAGCTTCTCACCGGTGGCGAGCTGCCGGAGCAGCGCGGGCCGGCCCGGCGGCGGCGCGGCGGCCACCGTGCCGGCGGCCACCACGTGCATCAGGTAGACCATGGCGGTCGACCCGCACGCCTGGGCGACGGCGCTGAGCGCGGTCACCAGCTCGTGCGGCCCCGCACCCAGACCGCCGGCCTCAACTGGCACGGTCAGGCCCAGCAGCCCACCGTCCCGCAGGTCGTCGATCGCATGGCGCGGAAACGCGCCCTCGGCGTCGACTTCGGCGGCGTGAGCGCGGGCGGTGGCCAGCACCGGGGCGAGCAACGCGTCCAGATCCATTGGTGGTCCTTTACGGGTCAGCGTGCCGACAGGTCACGGTCGTTCCATCCCACGAAGTACACGCCTTCCTCGTGGTTGCCGTAGTACTTGTGGAACCCGACCCGGTAGTACAGCGACAGCTCGGTGCGGGACGGTTGGGCCGGCGCCACCGTTCCCTGGGCGACCTGCTCGAGCACCGCCGGGACATCGTACTCGAACACCACCCGGTCGCGGCGGTAGTGCGGTTCGCCGTCGACGAGCACCACCGGCAGGTCCGGTGCCGCGCCGTTCGGCGTATCGAAGACCGGACGGGTCAGGCAGTCGTACCGGAACACCTCGTCGAGCAACGGGACGTGCTGCGGCGGCAGCTGCGGCACGATCGACTCCCGCCACCACCGGGCCAGCAGCTCGTCGAGCGCCGGTTCGCCGTACAGCTCGCGCAGGAAGACGGGTAGTAGGCTGGGCTGGCGCTGCACCCGGTCGGCGACTCGGGCCACCCGCCGAGCGCCCGGATCGGGAGCCGCCTCGAACCACTTGATCATCTCGCGGATCACCATCGACTGGGTGAGGCCGGCGTACGCGCGCAGCGGCGCCCAACTGTGCCGCAGCAGCAGGTGCTCAGCGACCGCCCGGGCCCACAGGATGTACCGCTTCATCTCCAGGTTCTCGGCCACCGTCATGGTGCTGTGCGCCAGCACGTACTCGAAGTCGTCGTTCTCGCCGCGCACCGTCTGGAAGCCGAACCGCTGCTTGTCCTCCGAATACTCGGTGTTCGGCAGGAGCAGTAACGGGTAGACCGCGATCCTGGTCATGTGCTGGGCGAGCCGGTCGTAGCCTTCGAAGAAGGAGTCCACCGTCTCACCCGGAGCGCCCCAGATCAGCTCGGCATAACAGTCCAGGCCCTCCTCCCGCAGCCAGGCGACCAGGTCCTCCCACTCGTTCACCTTCATGTTGCGCCGGTGCATCAGGTCCAGCGCCGGCTCGCCGAGCGTCTGCAGCGCCAGCGTGAACGAGCTGCGCATCCCGGCCTGCTTCATCCGCCGGACGATGTCGTAGAACACCTTCGACTTGTTCTTGGCCCACGACCCCTCGATCGACTTGGGGTAGCCGTACTTGTCCCGGACCCGGATGACCTCTTCGACGAAGTCGAGATCCTGTCGCAGCAGCCCGATGTTCGCGTCGCACAGGACGATCGTGTGTACCTTGTGGTGGGCGAACACCTCGATCTCAGCCCGCAGCCGCTCCTGCGAGAACGCCCGCACCTTCTGGCCGACCGCCCCGCCCCAGTAGCAGAAGGCGCACCGGTACGGGCAGCCACGGTTGGTCTCCATCAGCGCCACGTCGTAGCGGAACTCGCCCTTGTGGTCGGTCAGCGGCATGGCGCCGGTCAGGAACGGTGATGCGATCGAGTCGAGGTCCTCGATCCGTTTCGGTGCCGGGGTGGTGACGACCCGGTCCGCCTCGGGACGGAAGCTGATGCCGCCGATGTCACCGAGCTCGGCGGTGCTGGAGCCGGCGAGGAAGGCCAGCAGCAGGTCCCGGAAGACCAGCTCCCCTTCGCCGTTCACGACCACGTCGACCTGCGGATACTGCCGGAACACCCGCTCGGCCTGGTTCGCGACGTGGGTCCCTCCGAAGACCACCCAGCCGTCCGGGCGCACCTGCTTGTAGGTCTCCGCGATCGCCCCGAACGGATGGTAGCTCCAGCCGAACACCGACATCGCCAGCAGGTCCGGCGGCTGGCCGGCGAACATCGTCTCGGCCATCATCGTGACGGTGTCACCGCCACCGAAGTTGAATATCCGGATGTCGATCTCGTCCCGGATGGCGTCGGACTGCAGCGCGTTCGCCTTCAGATATCCCGCGGCGAGCGGCATCGACTCCTTCGGCATATCCCACACGCCCTGTTGGACGATCCAGACCAAGCGTTTCCGCGACACGTTCTCACCCCGACCACTTCGGATTCGTCCAGCGTAGGGATCGGCCCGGCCCGGCCAGCACCAGGAAAACCCTAGCCACGGTTGGTGGCACGGGTCAGCGCACCACGATCGCGGCCCCCCGGCGTGGAACCAGCTCGCCGATCACCGGAGCGCCCGGGACCTCGCCGGCCAGGAGCAGCCCGCCGGAGGTCTGCGCGTCGGCGAGCAGCACCGCCTCCCGCTCGTCCACGGTCGACAGATCGGCGGGATCTTGCAGGCACAACCACCACCCGCGGCGTACTGGGTCAACCTGAGCGCCGCGGTAGTGGCGGCAGCGGTCATCCCGCCGCCCCGACAACCGGCCCGGTCACGGTTCCGGACTCGATCAGCTTCTTGATCCGCTGCTGGTTCTTCCGGCCGTGCGCGTCCATCCGTTCCACCACGGTCTCGGTGGGCACCTCGAAGGCCGGGTCCAGCTCGAAGTCCTGGGTCCAGGTCATCCGGGTGCCACCGTCCTGCTCCTGGTAGGTCCAGGTGAGGTGCATGAAGCGGAATGGATACAGTGGATCCTGTCGCTGTGCGACCGCGACCAGATCCTGATGATCGAGCAGCCGCCACGACTGCCAGCTGGCGCCCTCCTGGTTGCGCAGCCGGAACACCAGCTTGGTGAACCGCCCGGCCTCCTCCCGCGTGAGCACCTCGCTGTCCTGGTACTCGTCGAACAGCACCCGCCAGCGGTCGATGTCGTTGGTGAGCGCGAACACCTCGGCCGGTGGCCGGGCGATGTCCACACTGTGGCTGATCTGGGGCATCGGGAAGCTCCTTTCCGTATGTCAGTGCTGCCGGCCCGCGGCCGCCGGCTCGCGGTCACCTTGCTGGGCAACCGTCCGGCACGCCACCAACCCGTGCCGGGCCAGCAGCTGCAGCCAGCGGCGGAACGCGTCCGGGTCAGGCTCGGCGTCGACCCGCGCCGCGAACTGGCGGGCGAGGTCCGGGTAGCTGCGCTCCTCGGACAGCAGGTCCAGCAGCGCCGCCAGCTCCGGCGTGAGCAGGAACCGGTCACCGGCCCGGTTGTGGGCCGCCCGCAGCTGCCGGACCGCACCGTCCACGGTGTCTGGTGGCAGGGTCAGCTCGGTGATCCCGGCACCCGCGGCCACCCGAACCGTGGCCGCGTCAGTCAGGTCCGGCGACGCCGGCGGTGGGTCGTCCCGGCCGGGACGACGCAGCGCCCAGGACAGGAACGCGAAGCCCTCGGTCTCGCCGAACACCGGCGGGGCGGCGCCGTACCGGCCGGCCGCGCCTCGAGCCTGCAGGTAGCCGCCGAGCAGCGGTGGCAGCCCGCCAGCCGGTAGGCCGGAGATCACGCTCATGAACCGCAGCCGCTCCGCCTGCTCATCGCCGTCCGGGATCGCGGCCAGCAGCTCGGCCGGTGGCGGCTCCGCCGGGGGCGGCGCGGCCGCCGCGTACAGGTTCGTCGCGAGCCACCGGAACGTCTCGAACTGCCGCCGGAACCGGCGGTCGTACTCCCGGCCGAGCCCGCCGGCCGCCTCCGGCCGCTCCAGCCCGGCGTGCACGATCCGGCCGGCCAGCGCTCCGGACTCGACCGCCAGCTGTACGCCCGGAGTAAGCAACGGATCCACGAACCCGGCTGCGTCGCCGACCAGCGTCCAGTTGGGACCGCACAGCTGGCCGGCGGTCTGCGCCCGGGCGGCCGTCCACCGCACCGGTCCGACCTGCTCCGCGCCCGCCAGCAGCTCCCGGAGCAGCGGCACCCTGGCCAGCGCCGCCAAGTAGGCGGTCGCAGGGTCGGTGACGGGGGCGAGCCCGGCGCCGATCATGCCAACCCCGATCAGGTCCTCGTCGCCGCCGACCGGCAGGTACCACCACACCGGGTCGCCGCCGACCAGCAGGGTGTTGCCGGTCGCCCGCCCGGGCAGCCGGCGGCCACCGCGCCAGTAGGCCCAAACCGCGCGCTGGTCGAGGTCCGGCTCATCGTGCAGCAGCCCGCGCTCGCGCGCCAGCAGCCCGTCCCGGCCGGTCGCGTCGACCAGCCACCGGGGGGCCGCCTCGGCGGCGTCGTCGTCGGCCGTCACCCAGGACACGCCACCGACCCGGTCACCGTCGAACCGCACCCGCTCCACCCGCGCGCCGGTCTGCACCCGGGCACCGGCGGCCCGGGCCCGGTCGAGCAGCCGCGCGTCCAGCTCGTCCCGCCGGACCTGCCAGGCGGACGAGCCCGGATAGTAGGTGCTGAAGGTGCCGTGCTCACCCCAGACCAGGGTGGCTCCGGTCTTGGCCACGAACCCGGCCGACGCCAGGTCCACACCGTAACCGGACAGGGCGGCGCAGGCGGACGGCGACAGGGACTCGCCGACCCGGTATCGGGGCGGGTGCTCGGCATCCAGCAGCAGCACCCGGCGTCCCCGCCGGGACAGCTCGATCGCGCACACCGCACCGGCCGGCCCGCCGCCGGCCACCACCACGTCCCATTCGGTCATTGGCTGTCTCCGGTCGGCTCGCTCGATTCCCGGCCGGCCGCCGGCGGTGGCTGGTCGGACAGGACCAGGTGCGGCCGCCCGTCATCGTCCAGCAGCACCAGCTCCAGCTCCGGACCGCCGGTCGCCGCACCGCCCGCCGGAGCAGTCATTTCGTGGCCGCCAGCGCCGCCGAGATCGGGGACACCCGGGCGACCGTCACGTCCGTGAAGCCGACCTCCCGCAGCCAACCCTCGGTCGTGGCCTGGCTGTGCGGCTCACCGCCCTGGTTGTTGTTCAACAGCAGGATCAACCCGAACTGGTACGGGAACGGCTGGCTGGCCTGCTCCGGCAGGTGACTGTGGATGATCAGCCGACCGCCGGCCGGCATCCAGCTGTGGACGTGGGACAGCAGGTTCCGGGCCCGCTCCCGGCTGAACCCCTGGATCACGTGGGACAGCAGCACCACGTCGCAGTCGGGGAAGGTCTCCGCGAAGATGTCCGCCCCCCGCACCTCGATCCGTTCGGACATACCCGCCTCGGTCACGAACTCGGCCGCCACCTCCGCCACCGCCGGCTGGTCGACGGCGGTCACGGCCAGGTCCGGGTAATGCTTCGCGAACGCGATCGAGTACCCCGCCGAGGCGCACCCCAGGTCCACCAGGCGGTGCCGGCCGGTCAGCGCAGCCTGTGTGGCGAGATCCTCGGCCACCAGCTGCGAGCTGCTCCGGAACACCTCCGCCCAGCGGCGCGCCCACGCCTGAGGTCCACCCTGGAACTCACCGGTGTACTGCGCTTCCAGCTGCACCGGCGCATCGTCGCGCAGGGCCGTCTCAAGCTCCATCAGCTTCGCGAAGTGGCTCTCCTGATGGGTGGCGAGCGGCCCGAGGTAGCGCGGGCCGCCGCTGGTCAGGTAGGTCTCCGCGATCGGGGCGTTGCCATACTTGTCACCGGTGCGGGTCACCAGCTGCTCACCCTCCACCGCCAGCAGCAGCACCCGGGCCGACCGCTCCGGCAGACCGATCTTCGACGCCACCTCCTCAGCGGTCGCCGGGCCGGCGCGCAGCGCGTCGAACACGCCCAGCCGGATCGCCGCGAACAGCGCCTTGGACGACAGGTAGCCCATCATCAACCGGTGCAGCCGCATCGACTCGGCGGTGGCACCGGTGTCCGTGGTGGTCATCGTTCCGCCCCGGATGGGGCGCTGTCGTGCTGAGGCGCCTCGTCGGAGAGGAAGAAGCTGTTGACCGGTGGCCGCTCGGCCGGTGCGACCAGCAGCAGCCGGCAGTGCTCGTCCGGGCCGGTCACCAACCCGTGCGGCTCGCCCCGCGGGATGAACGCCACGTCCCCCTGCCGGAGCGGGTGCTCGTGACCCTCGACCGGCTGCGTGATCCGCAGCGACCCCGACAGGACGTAGAGCTCGTGCTCCCAGTCGTGATAGTGCGGGGGCGTGGCCCCGTTCGGCTCCATCTCGAACATGCTCATCACGAACCGGTCCGGCCCATCGGGCGTGTCGATCAGCCGCCGGAGGGTCACGTTCTTCGCGCCCGGCTCCCGGACGATCACCGGCGAGACGTCGTCTGTGTGCCTGATCTTCATGGTGCCTGCCCTCTCTGGACGGTCGGGGGACACCACGGATGGTAGGGTGCGCCGGTCGCCGGGACACCCGGAGAAACCCTAGTCCGCCCAGGGTGCCGGGGCCACTAGCCTGTCGCCCATGGAGGCTTCCAGCAGCGTGCCGAGTCCGTGGACGGCGCCGGACACCCCGGTGCGGCAGGTCCTCAAGATGGCGATCGGATACCAGGTCTCGGCGGTGGTGTCGGCGGTCGCCCAGCTGACCATCCCGGATCTGCTCGCCGGTGGCGCCAAGCGCGCCGCCGAGCTGGCCGAGGCGGTCGACGCCCACCCCGACACGGTCCTGCGGCTGATGCGGGTGGCGGTGAGCCTGGGCCTGTTCGAGCAGGTCGGTCCCGGCACGTTCGCCATCAACCCACTGTCCCAGTGCCTTCGCTCGGACGTCCACTCGGTACGCGGGGTGGCGCTGGCCAGTGGCCGGATCGCACACGTCCGGCCGGTCGAGCACATGGTGACCGCGATCCGGGAGAACCGGTCGGTGGTCAAGGACACGCTCGGCATGGAGATCTGGGAGTACTGGGACCAGGACCCGGAGACCAAGGCGGCGATGACCGAGCACCTGGTCGAGGTGAACGCCGCCACCGGACCGGCGATCCAGCAACACTACGACCTGAGCCGGTTCCGCCGGATCGTCGACATCGGTGGCAACGAGGGGTTCTTCCTGGCCTATCTGCTCCAGGCCGCGCCGCAGGCCACCGGCGTGCTGTTCGACCGCCCGGAGGTGATGGACGAGGCGCGGGAGACGATGGCGGCCAAGGGCCTCGCCGACCGGGTCGAGTTCGTCGGCGGGGACTTTATGGACCACGTGCCGCCCGGCGGCGACCTGTATGTCCTGAAGGGAATCCTGCACGACTCCAACAACCAGGTGGCGGCCCGGATCCTGGCGAACTGCGAGGCGGCTGCCGCGCCCGGCAGCACGCTGATCCTGGTGGAGGGGATGATGCCGGACCAGCCGCCGTACGACCCGATCGTGCAGCTGGTGGACATCAACATGCTGCTGATGGTGGACGGCCGCGAGCGCAACCTCGGCGAGTTCTCCGCCCTGCTCGACGCCGCCGGCTACGACGTCATCGGCACGACCGCGCTGCCGGAGACCGGCTACTTCCCGTTCCACGTCATCGAGGCGCGGCACCGCTGACGTGGCCGAGCAGACGACGGTGGTGATCGGGGCCGGCCCGGCTGGCCTGGCGGTCGCGGCGACCCTGCACGCCCGCCGGATCGACCCGATCGTGCTCGAGCAGGGCGACGCGGTCGGCACCAGCTGGCGGCGGCGCTACGATGGCTTGCGGCTGAACACGGTCCGCTGGCTGTCCAACCTGCCCGGACTGCGGATGCCCCGCCAGGCGGGCCGATGGGTCGGCCGGGACGAGTACGTCGCCTACCTCGAGCGGTACGCGGCGCACCACCGGCTCCGAACCCGGCTGGGGGTACGAGTGGAGCGGATCGATCCCGGCCCGGACGAGACCCGCCGCTGGCTGGTGTCGACCGACCAGGAACCGATCCACGCCAGCTCCGTGGTGGTGGCCACCGGCGCTTTCGCCACGCCGGTCATCCCCGGCTGGCCCGGCCGGTCACGGTTTGCGGGCGAGCTCCACCACGCCGACAGCTACCGCAACCCGGCCCGGTACGCAGGCCGGAGCGTGCTGGTGGTCGGGGGCGGCGCCAGCGGGCTGGAGATCGCGCTGCTGCTCGCCGGCGGCGGCGCCGGACCGGTGCTGCTGTCGGTGCGCTCCTGCCAGAACCTGTTCGTCCGGCAGTGGCGCGGGATCCCGCTCACCCCACCGCCGGCGGCCCAGCGGCTGCCCACCGCGGTGCTGGACGCCGGTGGCGCGATGACCCGCCGGCTGCTCGGCACCGGTTGGCCCAGCCCGCTTCCGGGCGCTCCCGCCGGGCTCGGCACGGCACTGCGCCGCGACGAACGGGAGCCGACGGTCGCCGACGGGGTGGTCGAGGCGCTGCGGGACGGCCGGATCCGGCTGGTCGCGGCGGTCGCCGAGCTCCGCGAGCAGGAGGTGGTGCTCGCCGACGGTGAGGTCGTGCGGCCGGACGCGGTGATCGCCGCCACCGGATACACGGACGGTCTGGACACACTGGTCGGTCATCTGGGCGTCACCGGACCGGGCGGGCGGCTGGTCGCCCCGGCCGGACAGCCGATCGCGCACGCACCGGGCCTGGCGTTCGTGGGCTTCACGCCGACCGTCACCGGCCGGCTGCTGCGGCTGCACAGCCAGGCCCGCACGGCCGCCCGTACCATCACTGCCCCGGGGAAACCCCAGCCCTGAATCGACCCCTCCCGTCTACGCTCGTGGCATGTGCGAAGGCTGAAGGGAGAAACCATCGATGAGCCGTCGGGTGGCGATAACCGGGATCGGGGTGGTAGCTCCTGGAGCCGTTGGCACCAAACAGTTCTGGGAGCTGCTGATGGCCGGTCGCCCGGTCACCCGCACGATCACGTCGTTCGACCCCGGCCGGTTCCGGTCCCAGCTGGCGGCGGAGTGCGACTTCTACCCCGAGCAGCACGGCTTGTCCCCGGAACAGTGCGCGCGGCTGGACCGGGTGACCCAGTTCGCGCTGGTCGCCGCCAGGGAGGCGATGCTCGACAGCCGGATTGCATCCACCGGCGAGGCGGCGCACCGGGTGGGGGTGAGCATCGGCACCGCGGTCGGCTGCACCCAACAGCTCGAGCAGCAGTACCGGGCCGTGAGTGACCATCACGAACACTGGTGGGTCGACCATTCCCGGGCCAGCCCGTTCTTCTACGACTACTTCGTCCCCAGCTCGATCGCCGCGGAGCTGGCGTGGCTGGTGGGCGCCGAGGGGCCGTCGACCGTGGTGTCCACCGGCTGCACGTCGGGGATCGACGCGATCGGGTACGGCTGCGAGCTGATCCGGGAGGGCAGTGTGGACGTCGTCGTGGCCGGCGGCAGCGACGCGCCGATCGCCCCGATCACCGTCGCCTGTTTCGACGCCATCAAGGCGACCTCGTCCCGCAACGATGACCCGGAGACCGCCTGCCGCCCGTTCGACCGGACCCGAAACGGGTTCGTGCTGGGCGAGGGGGCGGCAGTGCTGGTGCTGGAGCGGCTGGAGCTGGCCCGGGCCCGGGGAGCCCGAATCTACGGAGAGGTCGCCGGGTTCGCCTCGCGCAGCAACGGCTACCACATGACCGGCCTGCGGGCGGACGGCCGGGAGATGGCGGCGGCGGTGACCGCGGCGCTGGATGAGGCCCGGCTGCCGGCCACCGCGGTGGACTACGTGAATGCCCACGGGACGGCCACGAAACAGAACGACCGGCACGAGACGGCCGCGCTCAAGCACAGCCTGCGCGAGCACGCGTACCGGGTGCCGGTCAGCTCGATCAAGTCGATGATCGGGCACTCGCTCGGGGCGATCGGGGCGATCGAGGTAGCGACCTGCGCGCTGAGCCTGGAAAACGGGGCGGTGCCGCCGACCGCGAACCTGCACGAGCCGGAGCCGGAGCTGGACCTCGACTACGTGCCGCTGGTCGCGCGGGAGATGCCGGTCGAGGTGGCGCTGACGGTCGGCAGCGGGTTCGGCGGTTTCCAGAGCGCGATGGTGCTGGCCCGCGATCTTGGGCCGCTGGCGTGACCACGGCGGCGGTGACCGGGATCGGGGTGGTGGCGCCCAACGGCCTGGGCGTGGCCGACTACTGGTCGGCGGTGCTGCGCGGGCAGCCCGCGATCGGGCCGATCCCCGACTCCACATATCCGGTGCGGTTCGCGGGGCAGGTGGTCGGCTTCGAGCCGGACCGGCACCTGCCCGGCCGGCTGGTGCCGCAGACCGACCGGATGACCCAGTTCGCGATCGCCGCGGCGGACTGGGCGGTCCAGGACGCCAAACTGGACCTGTCCGGCTTCGACCCGCTGGACGTCGGGGTGGTCACCGCCGGGACCTCCGGCGGTTTCTCCTTCGGACAGCGGGAGCTGGCGAACCTGTGCCACCGCGGCCCGGAACACGTCAGCGCGTACATGTCGTTCGCCTGGTTCTACGCGGTGAACAGCGGTCAGATTTCGATCCGGCACGACCTTCGCGGCCCCACCGGGGTGCTGGTCGCCGACCAGGCGGGCGGCCTGGACGCGCTGGCGCAGGCCCGCCGGAAGGTGCGCCAGGGAACCCGGCTGGTGCTCACCGGCGGCCTAGACTGTCCACTGTGCCCGTACAGTCTGACCGCGCAGCTGGCCGGCGGGCGGCTCAGCGACCGGGACGACCCGGCCACCGCGTACCTCCCCTTCGACGTCCGGGCCGGCGGCCACGTACCCGGCGAGGGCGGGGCGATCCTGGTGCTGGAGGACCGCGCCCAGGCCGGGGCGCGCGGCGCGGCGGTCTACGGCGAGATCGCCGGGTACGGCGCCACCACCGATCCGCACCCGGACTCCGGCCGGCCACCGAACCTGCGCCGGGCGATCGAGCTCGCGCTGGCCGACGCCGGCCTGCACCCGGCCGACGTGGCCGTGGTGTTCGCCGACGCGGCGGCGGTGCCGGAGCTGGACCAGGCGGAGGCCCGGGCGCTGGCGGAGGTGTTCGGCCCGCACGGGGTTCCGGTGACCGCGCCGAAGACGGCGATCGGCCGGATCTACGCGGGCGGTGGCCCGCTGGACGTGGTGGCCGCGTTGCTGGCGCTGCGCGAGCGGGTGATCCCGCCGACCGTGAACGTCGCGCGGCGTACGGTCGACCGCGCGGTCGACCTGGTCGAGGCGCCGAGGCCGTTGACCGGGTCGGCTGCGCTGGTGCTGGCCCGCGGCGTCGGCGGCTTCAACAGCGCCCTGGTCGTGTCGACCCGCGACATCGTTGATCGGTAGGAGTCGGTAGGAGTCGGTAGGAGGAGGAAGCGATGGACGCGTTCACCCTGGCGGAGCTGATCCGGATCATGCGCGAGTGTGCCGGGGAAGACGACCAGGTGGACCTGGACGGCGACGTGGCCGAAGTGGACTTCGCCGAGCTGGGCTACGACTCGCTCGCCCTGCTGGAGACCGCCGGCCGGCTGGCCCGCGAGTGGGGCGTGTCGCTGCCCGAGGAGGAGCTGACCCAGGTGCGCACCCCGGCCGGGTATGTCGCCCTGGTGAACCGGGAGCTGGCCCAGTCCGGGGCCGGCGGCTAGTACTCTACTGTGGCGTCCGGACGTCGGCTATCACGACTTCGTCGGCGAACCGGCAGGAGAACCGGCCAAGCGGTGACAACCGGCCCACCTGGCCGGTCGGGACCACCCGCGGTGCCACCATCGGCTGCCGCCGGGCGAACCGGATCAGGCCGCCACCCCCGTTGTTCAGCAGGTTCCGCAGCCAGTCCGACCGGCCGTAGCTGAGGACGATCACCACCTCGCCGGGGCGGCGGAACGCGAACACCGGCGTCCGGTACCGGCGGCCAGTGACCCGACCGTGGTGCTCGACCACCGCCATCGGCGGCAGCAGGTGGGCGAGCGGGCGCAGCACCGGGTTCAGAAACCGGCGGTTGACGTACGCGAGCCTGCGCGGGAACATCCGGAACCTCCGCTACTCGGCCTGGTCGGGATAGACGGCCACTACCCGGGACCAGGCGCCGCTGGCATGGCTCACCTTCACCGGCAGGGCCAGCACCGTGAAGCCGTACGGTGCCGGCAGCTGGTCGAGGTTGCATAGCATCTCGATCTGGCCGAACTCCTTCTCCCGGCCGAGCAGGTGCGACTCCCACAGCTGGGCGCGGTCACCGGCCTTCGCCTCCGGGATCATCACGTCGAACGGCCGGTCGATGCCCCAGGCGTCGATCCCGATCAGGCGGACTCCTTGGTCGACGAGGAACTCGGTCGCGTCGCGGCGCAGCCCCGGGTGCAGCTGGTCGTACCCGGGGGTCTCGAAGTGGGCGCTGGTGCCGGTCCAGATCAGCGGGATGTCGTACGGCTTGATGGTTTGCCCCAACCGCTTCAGCTCCGCGACCAGGTCGTCCCGCCAGATGCTCTCGCCGGCCTGCTTGTGCCGCAGGTCCAGCAGCAGCCCGTCCCCCATGCACCAGCGCAACGGCAGCTCGTCCACGGTGCGGCCGCGCCCGCCGCCGGCCCGGGGGCCGTAGTGGTGCGGCGCGTCCAGGTGGGTCCCGGAGTGGGTGGACAGGTCGGCCCGCTCCATGCAGTAGCCCTGCCCGTCCGGCCAGTAGTCCGGGCCGAGGCCGAACAGCCGGCCGGTCATCTCGACCGTCTGGTCGGGTGTCAGATACTCGATCTGGTGCTTGTTCGGCTGGAACCCGCCGGTGTCGTTGCTCAACGTCTGCGACAGGTCGTAGACCCGGACCGTCCGCCCGAACAGCGACATCACCTCAGGCACCGCTGACTCCTTATCGGACTCGTCGGACTCGATCTGGCTCATCGGGCGGCCGTCAGGGTGGCCAGCCCGCGTTGCGCGCCGAGCAGCCGGCCGGCGGCGAGCCCGATGAACGCCAACCGGCCAAGGCTGGCGGCGACCGCCACGGCCAGCAGCGACGAGGGCGGCCCGACCGGCGCCAGCAACAGCAGCGCACTGCCGCCGAGCAGCACCGCATCGCCGGCGGCGGCGGTGACGGTCGCGACCGTGCCGCTGGCGGCCGCGGCGGACGGGCTGATCCAGCGCGCCAGCCGGCCGGTCGACACCACCGTGAGCACCACCGCCGGGGCACCGATCAGCAGCAGCGGAGCGGCCAAGACAGGGAGCAGGTGCCAGGGCGGCGCGGCGTCGCTCAGGACCAGCGCCAGCACCCAGCAGGCGCCGACCAGCGGGCCGGTCGCCAGCAGGGTCAGCCCGAGCCGCCGCACCACCCGGCTGGCCAGCTCCGGCCGCAGCGACTCGGCCACCATCGCCGGGTCGCCGAACTCAGCCACCGCCACTCGCGCCGCGGTGGCCTGGTCCGGCGAACGCGGCAGCCGCGCGAGCGTCGCGTCCTGCAGGTCGTCCCGCAGCTCGGCGGTGACCTTCGCGTCGATCGGGGCGTACCCGGGCAGCCTGGCCGCCAGCTGGTCGAGATACCCATCGATCACCGCGGCGGCGGGCGGGTCCAGCTCGGCCAGCCCGGCGCCCGGGTCACCACCGCGCGGGCGGGTCAGGTGGTCGTGGACCATGTTCGCTCCTGCAGCAGCACAGAGGACACCGCGGTCGAAAACTTGCTCCACGAGGCGCGCTGAGCCACCAGCGCCCGCCGGCCGGCCGGGGTCAGCCGATAGCACCGGCGCCGCCGCCGCACCCCGACCTTGGTCCACTGGCCGACGATCAGCCCGCCCCGCTCCAGCCGATACAGCGCCGGGTAGATGGTGCCGGTCGGCAGGTCGAACTCGCCCCCGCTCTCGGTGCGGAGCACCTCCCGGATGGCGTAGCCATACTCAGCTCCGCCATCCACCGTGGCGAGCAGCAGGGCGTCCAGGTGGCCCTTCAGAGCCTCTGCCTTCATGGGTAGCAACTCTACCCTTTGTCGGCCCGATCCGCTAGCATGGTTATGGCTAGCATTGCTACTCATAGGCGGGAGGCGGCATGGAGATCGGCTTGACCGTGGGGTTGCTGGTCGCCGTCGTGGCGGCGAACGGGTTGCTCAGCGGCGCCAGCGCCGACCAGTCGATCAAACAGCTACCGGCCCGGCGCCGGATCGGGGTGCTCGCGTACTCCGACTACAGCCGGGCGGGCGACCTCGGCAACGGCATCGCCTGGTACGCCACGGTGGGGGTCGGGGCGGCGGTGCTCAGCACGATCGTGGCGATCATGGTGCTGAGCCAGGACCCGACCGGCTCGCAGACCGCGGCAGCGGTGACCCTGCTCGCCACCAGCGTGATCCACATGGCCATCACCGCGCGGGCGGCGCCGACCAACATCTCGCAGCGCCGGCACGTCGGCGACGAGCAGGCACTCACCCAGCTGTTCAACCGGTTCGAGCGGCTGCAGACCGCGCGCGTGCTGTTCAACCTGGCGGCGTTGGGCAGCGCGATCTGGACCCTCATGACCACTCTGGATGCGTCATGAGTGACCAGCCGGCGATCGAGGTTGCCGGCCTCCGCAAGGCGTACCGGAAGGTGCGGGCGCTGGACGGGGTCGACCTCGCCGTCCCGACCGGGAGCGTGCTCGGCCTGCTGGGCCCGAACGGCGCCGGGAAGACCACCGTGGTGCGGATCCTGGCCACGCTGCTGGCCCCGGACGGCGGCACCGCCCGGGTGGACGGGTACGACGTGGTCGGCCAGGCTCCGCAGGTGCGGTTGCGGATCGGCCTGACCGGGCAGTACGCGGCGGTCGACCGGTTCGCCACCGGCCGCGAGAACCTTGAGCAGGCGGGCCGGCTGCACCGGCTCGGGCGGGCCCGGTCCGCCCGTCGGGCGGCCGAGCTGCTCGACCTGCTGGACTTGGTGGAGGCCGCCGACCGGCGGGTCGAGACCTACTCCGGCGGGATGCGCCGCCGGCTGGACCTGGCGACCAGCCTGGTCAGCCGCCCGTCGGTGCTGTTCCTGGACGAGCCGACCACCGGGCTCGACCCGCGGGCCCGGCTGGCGGTCTGGGACGTGACCCGCGAGCTGGCGGCGGGCGGCACCACCGTCCTGCTGACCACGCAGTATCTCGACGAGGCCGACTACCTGTCGGCGCGGATCGCCCTGCTCGACCGCGGCCGGGTGGTCGCCGAGGGCACCCCGAGCGAGCTGAAGGCACGGCTCGGCGGGGCGCGCCTGACCATCCGTCCGGTCGACGTGGCCGACGGTCAGCGGGTAGCCGCGGCGATCACCGAATGGAGCCGGGGCGCGCCCCGGATCGACCAGACCAACGGCGAGGTGGTGGTCGCGGTGGACCCGGACCCGGGTGCCCTCGCCGACGCGCTGCACCGGGTGGCGGCGCTGGACCTGCCGGTCGCCGACGTCGAGGTCGGCCGCCCAGCACTCGACGACGTCTTCTTCTCGCTGACCGGTCCGGCGGGCAGCGGGTACGCCTCCGGAGGTGCCGCATGAGCCGGGACGCCGCGCCGGCAGTCGGTGGGATCAGCGCACTGGTTTCCGACACGTGGGTGATGACCCGCCGGAACATCCGGCGACACGTACGGGTTCCGGCGCAGCTGATCTACTCGACCGCCCTGCCGGTGATGTGGGTGCTGCTGTTCCTGTACGTCTTCGGTGGCTCGATCCAGGTGCCGGAGGTGGACTATGTCCTGTTCCTGCTGCCGGGGATCCTGGTCCTGGCGACCGCGTTCGGGATGGCGAACACCGCGCTCGGGGTGGCCGAGGACCTCGCCGACAACGTGCTCGACCGGTTCCGGTCGCAGCCGGTCAGCCGGCCGGCGCTGCTGCTCGGGCGGGCGCTGTTCGACACCGCCCGGAACGGCTCGGCGCTGCTGGTCGCGATCGGGGTCGGGTTCCTGGTCGGGTTCCGGTTCCATGGTGGACCACTCGCGGCGGTCGGCGCCTTCGCGCTGATCGTCGGGTTCGGGTTCGGGTTCTCCTGGCTGGGGGTGCTGCTCGGGTTGTGGGTCCGGGACCCGGAGGCGGCGCAGACCGCCGGGCTGCTGTTCGCGATTCCGGCGATGTTCGCCAGCTCGACGTTCGTGCCGGTCAGCTCGATGCCCGGCTGGCTGCAGGCGGTGGCCAACAACAGCCCGGTCACCCACGCGGTCGACGCCGCCCGCGCGCTGACCCTCGGCGAGCCGGCGGGCCGGCCGGTGACGGCGGCCCTGCTCTGGACCGCCGGAATCCTGGTCCTCGCGGTTCCGCTGGCGGTCGCCCGCTACCAGCGGATCGGACACTAAGTAGACACTCGAGCAAAGGAGTTCGTGTTGAGAACCGATCGGTTAATGCTTGGTCTGGCGGTCGCCGCCAACGGCATCCTCTCCGGTGCCACCCTGGACCAGGCGATCAAGCAGCTGCCGGCGCGGGATGAGCTCGGCGCCGAGGCGTTCTCGGCCTACAGCCAGGCATCCGACCTGTCCCAGGGAGTGCCGTGGTACGCGTCGATCGGCATCGGCACCGGGGTGCTCACCGTGCTGACCGTGGTGGCTGGCATCCGGGCACACCGGCCGGTCCGGGTGCGGCGGTCGCTGTGGGTGGCGCTGGTCGGCACCATCGGCCACCTGGCGGTGACCGCGATCGCGGCACCGGTCAACTTCTCCCAGCGTGACGCCGCCACCGTTACCGAACTCGTCGACATCCAGGACACGTTCGCGCAGCTCAACGTGGCGCGCACCGGGCTGGTCGTGATCGTGCTGCTCGCGTTGCTGGTGGCGGTGCTGGAGCAGCTCTGCGAACCGGCTAGCGAGGTTCGGTCCGCCGATGCCGCTGCTCGATGACCTTCGCGAGATCGGCGAACGCGGGGGCGAGCCGTCGCTGCAGCCGCCGCCGCAGCGCGGGCTCGGCCAGCCGGACCGGACCCCGGGGATGCATGGTGACGCCGATGACCAACCGGATGCCGGTGGGCTCGGGCGTGAACCGGTAGTGCGACTCCACCCGGAGCAGCCGCGGCCCACCGCGCACCGTGAACTCGTCCATCGGTTGCCAGTCGACCAGCTCACCCTCCGCCACCATCACCGTCCCCATGAACCGGTGCGCCTCGACCACCCGCCGCCCGGTCGGGAACGGGCCGTCCGGATAGTGGACAGCCACCAGGCCAGCCTGCCAGTCCGGGGCATTCCGGAAGTCGGCCACGTAGTCGAAGACCTCGGATTGGGGAAGATTGAGCACACCGGCCACCTCGACAGTGAACATAACCGGCTCCCAGTCACATAGGTAGTAAGATAAGACTATAGCGTAGCTAGCAAGGACGGACAAACCAATGCTCGCGATCGAGATTCTCGGCTTCACCACGCCGGACGAGCGCCCGCTGTTCGTCGCCGCGCTCCTGCTCCACATCGCCGCCGGACTCACCGCCACCGTCGCCGGCGCGCTGGCCGCGCTCTCCCGCAAACGGCGGGGACGGCATCCGCACGCCGGCACCGTCTTCCTGGCCGGCGTCAGCGTCGTGGCGCTGACGGCGACCGTCATGGCGGTCATGCGGTGGTCGCACAGCTGGCACCTGTTCCTGGTCGCGACGGTCACCGTGAGCCTCGCCTGGTTCGGCTGGCTGGCCCGGCACCGGGGCTGGCACCGGTGGCGGACCTGGCACGGCAGTGCCATGGGCATGTCGTACATCGGCTTGCTCACTGGCTTCTATGTGGACAATGGCGAGCGGCTTCCGATCTGGGACCGGTTGCCACCGCTGTCCTACTGGCTGATTCCGGCCGCGGTCGGCGTGCCGCTGATCCTGCTGGCGCTGGCTCGCAACCAGGCGCTGCCGGGCCGGCGCCGCCGGGCCGGTGATTACCCTCGGGTCCGGGGCCTGGAAAATCGAGAAGGATAGGTTCGTGAGCCCTTCGGTGTACCGCCGTACCCCCGCCGCGCTGGTGGCGTTGATGGTCGTGCTGGTGGGCTGCGGCTCACCGGCCGACTCCGGCGGTCGCACCGTGGAGGGTGTGCCGGAGACATTGCGGGTGGGTCTGGTCCCGAACATCGCCCCAGAGCAGCAGCAGGCCCGATACCAGCCATTCGCCGACTACCTGGAGGGTGACCTCGGCGTCACCGTCGAGCTGTTCGTGGCCGCCGACTATGCCGGTGTGGTGGCGGCGTTGGCCAGCGGCCGGATCGACCTGGCTTACCTCGGCGGACTGACCTACGTGCAGGCCGAGGCGCAGGTCTCGCTGACCCCATTGGTCAGCGAGGTGGATCAGGACACCGGGACGACCAAGTACCTCTCGGCAGTGGTGGTCCGCGACGAAGCGCCCTACACCGAGCTGACGGACGTCATCCAGGATGGCGCCACGTTTGCCTTCGGCGATGTCAGCTCCACCTCCGGCAGCCTCTACCCGCGGATGATGCTGGTCGAGGCGGGAGCGCAGTGTCATCCGCGCGACATCGACCAGTGCCCGCCACTGGGTCGGGTCTACTTCACCGGCGGCCATGACGCCGCGGCGCTCGCGGTGCTCGGTGGCAGCGCCGATGCGGCCGGGCTGGAGCTGCGGATCCTGCGGCGGCTGGAGCGCGACGGCGACGTCCCGGAAGGCGCCCTGCGGGTGATCGCACAGCGGGAGGTCGAAGGGTACCCCTGGGTGATGCGTACCGCCCTGGGGCCAGCGGCCACCCAGCGGCTCACCGCCGCCTTCACCGCCATCGACGATCCCGCCCTGCTCGACCTGCTGCGCGCCCAGACCTACCAGCCGGTTGATGCCGGCGACTACGACGAGATCCGGCGGTTCGGCACGGAACTGGGTCTGGTGGAGGCGGGGTAGCCATCGACATCACGGTACGGGACCTGTCGGTCGAGTTCCGCCAGCCAGGGATCCGGGCGCTTCACCAGGTCAGCATCGAGGTCGAAGCCGGGGAACGGATCGGACTGCTCGGGCCTTCCGGCGCGGGCAAGTCCACCCTGCTGCGCGCGCTGCTCGGGGCGGTCCCGGCCACCGGTACGGTGCTGGTGGGCGGACACAACCCGTACGGCCGCGCCCGCCGGGAGGTACGCCTGGGCACCGGATTCCTCGGGCAAGGCGACGACCTGATCACGGGGATGTCGGCCCGGTTCAACGCCCTGCTCGGCACCGTGCCGCGGTGGCGGCCGTCCGACTGGTGCCGGGTCCTGTTCGCCGGCTTCCCCCGGGGATGGATCGACCGGCTGGCCGACCTGGCCGAGCAGCATGGGGTGACCGAGTGCCTGCCCACGCAGGTCAGCCGGCTGTCGGGCGGCCAGCGCCAGCGAATCGCGTTGATCCGGGCGTTGCTGCCCGGGCCGCGGCTGTTGCTGGCCGACGAGCCGACCACCGGCCTGGACCCGGTCACGTCGGCGGAGGCGGTACGGGCGCTGCACGGCGCCGGCGCGACGGTGGTCGCGGCCACCCACGACTCGGCGGTGGCGGCCACCTTCAGCAGGGTGGTGGCGCTGCGCGCGGGGCGGCTGGTCTACGACGGGCCCCCGCTCGACCCGGCCGGCGTGGCGCACCTCTACCGGCAGGGCGCAGCGCCGTGACCTCGACACCGCCGCAGGTTGCGGCGCCGAACCGACCACCCGGGCCGCGCTCGCCGCGGAAGCTGGCCCCCCGGCGCTCCCGGCCGGTGCGATGGGGAGCCACGGCCGGCGCGGTGGCCGTGGTGGTGTGGGCAGTGCAGGGCACCGAACTGCGACCGCAGGACCTCCTCGAGGGTGGTGCGGGAGCCAGCGCCCTGCTGCGCGGGCTGCTCTCCCCGAACCTGTCGGGCGAGTTCCTCGACGTGGTCTGGCGGGGCGTCCAGCAGACCGCGCAGATCTCGATCGCCGGGCTCCTGCTCGCCGCCACCGTAGGGATGCCGCTGGCGCTACTGCTGGCGCGCAACGTGGCGGCCCCAGCGGCGGTCCGGGCGGCGGTACGGGTCAGCACGGCCTTCCTGCGCGGCGTACCTGATCTGCTCTGGGCGCTGCTGTTCGTCGCGATGCTCGGCCCCGGGCCAGCGGCCGGTACCTTGGCGCTGGCGGTGCACGGCGCCGGGATGCTGGCGAAGCTGGGCGCCGAGCAGCTGGAGGCGGTCAAGCCCGCTCCGGTCGAGGGGGTTCGCCTGACGGGCGCGAGCCGGACCGCGGTGGCCGTTCTGGCGGTGGTGCCGGAGGCCCGGGCGAACCTCGCGTCCGTGCTGCTCTACCAGTGGGAGTGCAACGTGCGCACGTCGGCGGTGCTGGGCTTCGTCGGCGCCGGCGGGATCGGGCAGGAGCTCGCGGTGTCGCTGCGGCTGTTCCGGTACGAGGACCTGTCCACACTGGTGCTGGCAGTGCTCGTCCTCATCCTGGGCGTTGACCTGCTCTCACGGGTGGTCCGCCGGCGGCTGGGAGCAGCCGCCTAGGGCCGGCACCGCCGGTGGGTGCCGTCCACCCGTTCCGTGTAGCCGTGCCGGTCCAGGTGCTCCAGCAGCGGGATCAGCACCCGGCGGGTGGTGTCCAGCGCCTGCCGGGCGGCGCTGGCGGTGAACGGCTGCGGCAGCTCGCGCAGGACCTGCGCCGCCTGCGCGTCGGCTCCGGGCAGCAGCACCACCCCGTCGGCGATCCGCACCAGCATCCCGGCCCGCTCGGCGGCGGCCAGCGCCCGCCGGTCCAGCCCGGCCGCCGCCAGCCGCTCCTGCTCCGGCGGGTGGAACGGGCGGGCCACCAGCTCCTGCCGGAGCTGCGCCACCGCGGCCGCCGGGCCGGGCGGCAGCGTACGGTCGGCCCGGCTGTCCTGGATCCCGCCGTCGACCACCGCCAGCGGCGGCTCCACCAGTGCCTCCACCAGCCGCCGGTCCGGCAGCGCCAGCGCCTGCCGGGCGGCGTCGGTCGGCATCGCCGGCGCCAGCGGATCGGCCGCCTGGTGCGCGCGCACCACCTCCCGTAGCCGCTCCCGCAACCGCTCCACGTGGTCCGGGTCCACCAGCCAGTCGCCCGCCAGCGGCTCGGCCGTCCCGGCCCCGCCGTTCCCGTCGCCGGCGAGTCCCATCGGCGCCAGGTCGGCCCGGCGGAGCAGGCCGCGCTGGGCCAGCATCGCGCGCGCGTCCGGGACCTCCGGCAGCCCGGTCAGGACAGCGCCCCGGCGGGCGGCCGCGCCGCGCCGGCGCAGCGGCGGCGGGCTCACGTCCAGCACCGTCACCCGGCCCAGGATCCGGGCGCCGCGGACCCGCCCCTCGTCGCACAGCAGCGCCCGGTCGCCGACGTGCAGCGGCAGCGGGGCGGCCAGCGACAGCCGCACCGGGAACCGGGTCCCGTGCGGCGTCCCCAGCACCCGCAGCCGCGCCGGCACCCGGGCCGACCCGATGTGCAGCATCGCCTCGCCACCGGGCGGCTCGGCCGGCCCGTCGGCCGGTTGCCGCGGCGCGGACAGGTCCAGCCACGCGTCCAGCCGGTCGGTGAGCCACCACCGCCCCGGAGTGAGCAGCGCGGTGCCGCGCCGCAGCTCGTCCCGGCCGGTCCGGCGCGCGTTCACCGCTACCCGGGCCACTCCGGACACCCGGTCGACCGGCTGCCCGAGCGCCTGCAGCCCGCGTACCCGGACCCGTTGCCCGGAGCTGGTCTGCAGCTCGTCGCCGACCCGGATAGTGCCGGCGCCGAGCGTGCCGGTGACCACGGTGCCGCTGCCCGCGACCGAGAACACCCGGTCGACCCACAGCCGCACCGGCGCCGCCGGCTCCGGCGGCGGCAGCGCGTGGACCATCCGGTCCAGCGCACCCCACAGCTCGGCCAGCCCGGCCCCGGTCACCGGGCTCACCGCCACCGCCGCGATCCCGGCCAGGCTGGTCCCGCGCAGGTAGTCCCGCGCCTCGGCGATCGCCAGCGGTGCGTCGCCGAGATCGGCCCGGGTGACCGCCAGCAGTCCGTGCCGCACGCCGAGCGCGTCCAGCGCCGCCAGGTGCTCGCCGGACTGCGGCATCCACCCCTCGTCGGCCGCGACCACGAACAGCACCGCCGGCACCGGGCCGACCCCGGCCAGCATGTTGCCGAGGAACCGTTCGTGGCCGGGCACGTCCACGAACGCCACCGCGCCGCCGGAAGGCAGCTTGCCCCACACGTACCCGAGGTCGATGGTCATCCCCCGGTCGCGCTCGGCCGCCCACCGGTCCGGCTCCATCCCGGTCAGCGCCCGCAGCAGCGTCGACTTGCCGTGGTCGACGTGGCCGGCGGTGGCGATCACGTGCACGGTCGGTCCTCCGCGGCCGCGCAGACCGCCGCGACCAGCGCGGCGTCCAGCTCGGCCGGGACCGCGCGCAGATCCAGCCACAGCCGGCCGGCCTCGATCCGGCCGACCACCGCCGGGTCCTGCCGGCGCAGCGGGAGCGCGTACCCGGCCGGCAGGCTGACCGCGTAGCTGGCCAGCGTCACCCCCGGCGCACCGCCGCCGCCGACCGCCGCCCGGCTCGGCACCGGCACCGCGTCCACTCCCCGCTCCCGGACCCGGGCGGCGACCTCGCCGGCCCGGCGGCGCAGCCGCTCCGGCGCCGCGTGCAGGGCGGCGGTGACCGGCGGCGGCGGCCCCTGCAGGGTGGCCTCCAGGGCGGCCAGGGTCAGCTTGTCCACCCGCAGCGCCCGGGCCATCGGGTGCCGCCGCAGCCGGTCCACCAGCCCGGCCTCGCCCAGCAGCAGCCCGGCCTGCGGGCCGCCCAGCAGCTTGTCGCCGCTCGCGGTCACCAGCGACGCACCCTGCCGCAGCGCCGTGTCGGCATCCGGCTCGTCCGGCAGCAGCGGCTCCCGGGCCAGCAGCCCGGAACCGATGTCGACCACCACCGGCACTCCCAGGTCGGCCAGCGGGGCGAGGTCGGCACCGGCGGTGAACCCGCTGATCCGGAAGTTGGACGGGTGCACCTTGAGGATGAAACCGCAGTCCGGACCGACCGCGTCGGCGTAGTCGGCCACTGTGGTCCGGTTGGTCGTGCCCACCTCCCGCAGCCGCGCGCCGGTGCAGGCGAGCAGGTCCGGCAGCCGGAAGCCGTCGCCGATCTCGACGAACTCACCCCGGCTGAGCAGGATCTCCCGCCCCTGTGCGAGTGCGGTCGCGACCAACAGCAGCGCGGCCGCGTTGTTGTTGACCACGTGCACCGCACCGGCCGCCGGGACCGCGGCCTGCAGCGCGGCCAGCGTGCCCCGGCCCCGCCGCGCCCGGGCTCCGGTGGCGAGGTCGAACTCGACATCGGTGCTACCGGCGGCGGTCTGCATGGCGCGCACCGCCGCGCCGGACAGCGGCGCCCGGCCGAGGTTGGTGTGCAGCAGCACTCCGGTCGCGTTGATGACCGGGCGGAGCGAAGTCGGCCGGGCCGGCAGCGCCGCGACCGCCGCATCCGCCACCTGCTCGGGGGCGATCCGGCCCTCCCGGGCACCCCGCTGGGCCGCCCGGACCGCTCCGGTGACCGCCGCCGCCCCGTACCGGTCCAGCACGCCGGCCAGCCGCGGGTCGGCCAGCAACCCGTCGGTACGCGGGATCCGGCGCCGCGGGTCGTCGCCGCCGGCGGACCCACTGCCGTTCGACCCACTGCCGGTCATGATGCCGCCAGCTGCAGCATGCCCGCCTGCCAGGCCCGGACCACCGCCTCGGTACGCGACTGGGCGCACAACTTCCCGAACGCGTTGTTGAGGTGGAACTCCACGGTCTTGACGGAGATCCGCAGCAGCTCGGCGATCTCCCGGTTCCGGCGGCCGGCCGCCACCAGCTGCAGCACCTCCAGCTCCCGGTCGGTGAGCTGCTCGAGCAGCAGCTCCTTGCCCGGCAACGATGTGATCTGTCCGTGTGCGGTCATCGTGCTCTCGCCTCCCATGCGCCGGTCCCCGCTGGCTGCCCATGCCTTCCGGGACCGGCGCCGGGGTGCGCCCCCGGCCTCGCCGTCCCGCCCGCCGATCCCGCCGATCCCGCCGATCCCGCCGTCCTGCTTGCTCCCGCCGATGCTGTCGCCACTGGTCTGATCGCCACCGGCGCCCAGCACGCAGGCAGCGATGGGGGCGGCTGCGGGCCGGGCGACGACCGTCCGGTCCGCCAGTGGGCCAGCCCGACCACCCCGGCCAGCACCGCAGCACCGACCAGCAGGTTGCGCCAACCCCAGGCGTGGCCGGCCGCCGCGAGCAGCACCACCTGGAACCCGATCAGCAGTGGGGCGAGCCGGGCCAGCCCCGGTCGCAGCGTGATCAGCCGGCGGGCCGGCCCGCTGCGATGGTTCGACCACGCGGCGGCCAGCGCCAGGCACATGCTCACGAAGTAGCCCACATTGGCCGCCGCGAGCAACGCGATCGGCACCGTCGACACGTCCCCGCCGGTGATCGCGGTGACCACCCCGACCAGCCCGAGGTTGACGACCAGGTCGAACCGGAGCGCGTTGGCGGGCGACCCGTGCCGGTTGAGCCGGCCCAGCCGCGCCCAGGCGTCGCCGTTGCGCGCCATCTGGTGCAGCGTCCAGGACGACGCGATCGCGATCAGGTTCAGGCCCAGCAGCAGCGCCAGCATCAGCAGCACCAGCACCGCGGCGGTCGCGCCACCCACCGCCTGGCGGCTGAGCGCGTCGAAGGCGACCACCGGGTCTTCCGTGACCCGGTCGATCCCGACCGTCGCCACCAGCAGGAACGGCACCACCGCGAACGCGAGCACGCTCGCCCCGGCCACCGCCACCAGCACCCGCACCGCGTCCCGGACACCGTGCCGGTACCGGGCGGAGTAGGTCAGCGCCAGCTCGGCCGCGTAGGCGCTCCAGCCCGCGATGAACAGGCCACCGGCCAGCGCCAGCCACCCGCCCGCCGAGGTCCAGCCGCCCGGCGGAGCGAACGGATGCAGGTTGCCCAGCCGCGGTCCGCCCCCGCGCAGCAGCGCGCCCGCGAACAGCACCGCCACCGCCCCCACCACGCAACAGATCAGCAGCAGCTGGAGCCGCCCGCCGGCCCGCAGCCCGAGCCGGTTCACGGCGACACTCGCCACCAGGATCGCACCCGCCAGCAGCACCACTGTCCACGACGGAGCATCCGGGACCAGCAGCTGCCGCGCGTACCCGGCGATCACCAGGCCGTTGATCGCCGGCGCCGGGCACCAGCCGAACCAGTAGCTCCACTGGCCGGCCCGGGCCAGGAACCGGCTGCGGCCACCCAGCACCCGGGCGGACAGTGGCGCGACTCCCCCGTTCACCTGCGGGTAGGTGCCCGCCAGCTCCGCGAACAGCAACGCCATCAGGAACCCGACCGCTGCTGAGACCACCCAGACGGCGACCGAGGCGGTCCCGGTGAGCGCGGCCACCGGCCCCATCGACACCAGCACCAGGACCGGTACGCCCGCGGCGACCGCCCCTCCCAGCCGGATGGTGATGCCCATCGCCGCCGCCGTTCAGCGGGCCAGCGAGGCGGGCTGCAGGCCCAGCGGCCGGTTCCGGATCCCGTACCAGGCGGCGATCTCGGCCAGCTCCAGCGCCCGCGGCACGCTCGCCTGCCCGACCGAGTGCACGGTGATCCCGGCCTTCGCGAACAGGTAGGTCTCAGTCAGGCACGCCAGCGCGCTGTTCCGGCCCGGCAGCCGCATCTCCAGTGCGCAGCGGTAGCCGGGGATGTCCACCAGGCCGCCCTGCGCCACCTGCACGCCCCGGGTGGCGAACGCCTGGTACTGGGACTGCGGGATGTTCACCGGATGCGCGAGGTCGAGCACCACCGCCCCCGGCTTGGGCAGCTCCGGCGGGATGTGCGCGCTCGGGTCCCCGGTCAGCAACAGCACCACGTCCGCGCCGGCGGCGTCGGCCACCGTGCCGGACACGGTCGCCCGGGACAGCAGGTCGGCCAGCTCCTTGCGGACCCGGGTGACGCTACGTCCGATCAGGACCAGCCGGTAGCCCAGCTGGTCGAGCAGGCGGGAGGCCGCGACGCCGACCGAGCCGGTGCAGCCCACGACGGCGACCACGGCGTCCGGGCCGAGGCCGACGGTCTCGCTCGCCTCCACCACGTTGGCGCGTGCCACGGCGGCGGTCAGCGCATTGCCGGTGGTGATGGTCACGCCCGCGGGTACCTTCGGGACGAGCGTCAGGCCGCCCCGGGTGGCCGGCGCGGTCAACGCGCCGAGGCCGATCACCGAGGTACCGCGGGCGACCGCGATCTGCACCGCCTTGTCGATCTCCGCCCGGCCGCCCGAGAACATGATCTGCTCCGGCATCCGGAACACCACTAAGGTCTCCCCGCGGACCGGGTCGAACCCGAACGTGGCCTCGCCCCCGAAGGTCGGGGGCAGAGTCAGCATCTTCTCCTGGAACTCGTCCTCGTCGACGCTGTGTTCGCGGACCAGCCGGCCACCGGGGGAGTTCAGCAGATCGACCCGGTCGCGGGGGTGCACCAGAAAGACGAACGCCGGGGGATCGCTACGAAGGTACGGCACGGTGCACGCTCCTGGCCAATGTGGTGGTACGGGGTACGTGCGGTGGAACCAAGACCGCGGGCAGGGCCGGTCGGGCCCCACCCGCGGTCTGATCGGACGGAAGGCGGCAGGTCAGTGGCTGCCGAGCTCCGGGATCAGCACCATGGCACCTTCGAAGGAGAGGTTGACCGAACCTCCGCCGAGATGCCGGGGCCAGTTGATCAGGAACGTGGTGTCGTAGGCGACGTGGACCGGACGGCCTTCCTTGAGGCCGAGCAACGTGTCCTCCAAACTGGAGGTGATGCGGCCGTCTCAACCACCGGATGCGCCGGACCACAAGGATCCGGGTAGGAAGTCCATGCATCCGAGGGCGCGCCAGCCGGTCAGCTCCTCGTTCACCGAGCACTCGTCGGTGGCGGTGGCGCGGACCGGCCCGAGCAGGCTCAGGTCGTGCTTGCCGGACATCACCAGCTGGTGGATGCCGGGGAAGACCGCGTGCACGCCGTACTTGACCCGCAGGTAGCGGCGCTCGAAGTCGATCAGCCCGACGTTGCCGGCGGCACCCGACTCCGGGTCCTGGGTCAGCGAGACCGGTCCGGACTCGATCGACTCGGTCTGGCTCACCGGGAACGGCACGCTCCCGGTCGACACGCCGTACAGCCCGGCGACCCGGAACACCACCCGGTCCGTGGGACTCTCCCGCACCCGGCGGGCGGCTATGTCCTCAGGGGTCACGGCCGGGACTTCGGCGCCCGGTTCGGTCGTGCCCGTGGTTGGTTCGGCGATCGCCGTCATCGTGCTCCACCTCCTGTCATGAGTTCGGTTGGCTGGTTGGTGCCTGAGTCGCCGGTCCCGGTCAGTCGGACAGCGCCGCCGCCGGCACCCGCACCGCCGGGGGGTCGTCGACCAGCTCCGGCAGCGGCTTGCGCGCCCGGACGCTGGTGTTGGCGAACCCCAGCTCGAGTGCCTTACTGAGACCGGCCCGGGCCAGGACCGGCGTCAGCCCGGCGAGGTCGGCGTCCACGGCGGTGAACTCCCGATCCCGCGTGATCTCGATGTCGACGAACCCGGCGGCCGCCAGCTCCGCCCGGTACTCGTCCTCGGTGAGCGCACCGCCGACGCACGCCGCCCACGCCGACAGGTCGCCCTTGAGGTGCTCCGGCACCGGCCGGCGGGTGACGATGTCGGAGATCGACAACCGGCCCTCCGGTCGCAGCACCCGGTGCGCCTCGCGCAGCGCGCGTGCCTTGTCCGGCACCAGGTTGACCACGCAGTTGCTGATGATCACATCGACCGACCCGCGCGGGAGCGGCACCGACTCCATGTCGCCCTTCAGGAACGCCACGTTCGTGACCCCGGCGGCCGTGGCGTTGCGCTGCGCCAGCGCGAGCATGTCGTCCGACATGTCCAGGCCGAACACGTGCCCGTCCGGCCCCACCCGCTGGGAGGCCACCAGGGCGTCCATGCCACCGCCGGACCCCAGGTCGAGCACCACCTCACCGGGCTGCAGCGCGGCCCGGTCGAACGGGTTGCCGCAGCCGAGCGAGGCCTGGATGGCGTTGGCCGGGACGGCGGCCAGGTCCTGGGCCTGGTAGGACGGCACCGCGCTGACCTCGGCCGGCAGCAGCCCACCGGATGGAACGCCGGAGGGGTCGGTGCCGGACCCCTCCGGCACGCCGCGGGCCCGCTCGCCGTAGTACTCCCGGACCGCACCCCGGATCCGGTCGTCCGGACCGGACGCGGACAGCCGGATTCCGACATCGGTGGCGACCGGCAGACCGCCGACTGCCCCCGGAAGCCCACCGGCTCCCGGCTGGTCCGCGTGGCAGCCACAGCCGCCACCGGCCGTCGCGAACGCCGGTGCGGATCCGCGCCGCCAGAGCCGTCGCGGGTCGAGCCGGGCGAGCATCCGGGCAGAGGCGCTGCGGGACCAGCAGCTCACCGCGTACCGGAAGTCACGCCAGCGACCGGGGCGGGCGTCCCCCGTGGTCACCGGCGTCTGGTAGCCCTGCTCCCGCCACTCGTCGGCCATCGTGTGGCAGCCGGGACAGTTGACCTGGCACGCATCGGTGCAGTCGGGTGCGCACACCATGCGCCAAAACCATTTCATCGCCATGGGATATCCTCGCTCACGTTTTCCGGCTCCGACGTGATGCCATCACTTCTACCGTAGAAAGCAGCCACTGTCAACATAGACAGCTCTTGATAAGTGCCGACCGATGAGAGTCATAACTGACTACTGAACAATCGACTGTGGAGCGGATAACCGCTGGTCGGGGCGCGGTTCCCGAGCATCGTCAAGATCGCCGGAAAACGAACGCGGAATGTTCGCGAAAGGGCTACCAGGAATTCACGCCCGGCGATGGTAATTTCCGCCGGACCGGCCAGAATACACCGGTCAGGGCCACCGAGCGGGTGGCGACTAGGCTGACTGGCTATGGCTGCCGAACTTCCTACCCGGGCGGACGTGGCGATCATCGGAGCCGGCCACAACGGGCTGGTCGCGGCGGTGCTGCTGGCCCGGGCCGGGCTGGCTGTGGTGGTGCTGGAGGCCGCCGACGTGATCGGCGGCGCGACCCGCACCGAGCGACCGTTCCCGAAGGTGCCCGGCCTGCGCCAGTCGACCGGCTCCTACCTGCTCGGCCTGATGCCGCCGGAGCTGCTGCGCACCCTCGACATCGAGCTGCCGGTCCGGCGCCGCGAGCCGCACTACTTCCTGCCGACCCCCGGGCCGGTCGGCTCGCCGTACCTGCTGTGCGGTGCCGACCCGGCCGCCACCCGGGCGCAGCTGGCCGAGCGGTTCTCCCCCGCCGACGCCGCGGCCGACGACGCGCTGGCGGCCGAGCTCGCCGCGCTGCGGGAGGACCTGGCTCCGGCCTGGCTGGCCGAGCCGCTGCCGGCCGAGGAGACCGCCGCGCGGTACGTGCGGCCGGCGCTGCGACGGGTGTTCGTGGACCTGGTGCGGGGTTCGGTGGCCGAGTACCTGGACCGGTTCGGGTTCCGCAGCGAGCTGATGATCGCCATGTACGCGGTCACCGACGGCCTGTCCGGGCTGCACGCCGGCCCGGACGACCCGGGCACCGGGCACAACTTCCTGGTTCACAACATGTGCCGGCTACCCGGCGCCGGCGGCACCTGGATGATCGTCGAGGGCGGGATGGGCACGGTCTCGGGTACCCTCGCCGAGGCCGCCTGGGCGGCCGGCGCGACCGTCCACACCGGCGCGCCGGTCACGGCGGTCCGGCTGGCCAGCGGCGCGGCGGTCGGCGTGGGCTTGGCCGACGGGCGGGAGCTGGCAGCCAAGGTGGTGCTCGGCGCCTGCGACCCGTACCGGCTGATCGACCTGACCCCGGCGGGCGCGCTGCCGGACGCGCTGGTCAACGCGATGCGCGGGGTCCAACGAACGGGCACCACCCTGAAGGTGAACCTGGCGCTGCGGGACCTGCCCCGGTTCTCGTGCCTGCCCGACAGCGCCCCGAGCCCGTTCGGCTCCACCATCCATCTGCTACCCGGCTCGGCCGGGCTAGCCGGCTCTACCGCTCCGATGGCCGCGCTGCGCCAGATGTGGGCCGACGTGCAGGCCGGCCGGCTGCCGGTCGAGCCGACCATCGAGTGGTACGTGCACACCACCGTGGACCCGTCGCTGCGGGACCAGGCCGGGCACCACTCCTCGGCCCTGTTCGTGCAGTCGGTCCCGTACGCGGTCGCCGGCTCCTCCTGGACCGCCGAGCTCGACTCCTACGTGGCGCGGCTGCTGGCGATCTGCGACCGGTACGCACCCGGCACCTCGGAGCTGGTCGTGGACACGATGCCGCTGCCGCCGACCGGGATCGAGTCGCACTTCGGGATCACCGGCGGGCACATCCACCACGTCGACAACACGGTGTCGTTCACCGACCGGATGCCGTACGCCACCGGCGTGGACGGGTTGTACGCGGGCTCGGCTGGCTGCCATCCGGCCGGCAGCGTGATCGGTGCCGCCGGCCACAACGCTGCCCGCCGGATCCTCTCCGACCTCGGTCTTCCCCGGTAACGCCACGTTCCTGCCCTGTCCGGACGCTATGGGTGGCTTAGCGTCGCGTTAACCGAGCGGGTCACATGGTAGAGCCGTGGACGCCATCGACTTCGAACGTTGCCGTGACGTGCCCGCCGCCGCCGGTCGGGCCGGCCGGTGAGCCGGGTGATCGCCAGGCGCCTGCTCGGCACCGCCCTACCGACGGCGCTGGCCACTATCGCCCTCGGGGTTGCGCTGCTGACCCAGCACCGCCAGCTGGCGCTCCTGACCGCCGCCGCGGTCCTGGCGGTGATCCTGTGGCGGAGTCGCTCGCTGGCCACCGGTCCCAGCCTGGCCGTGCCTCGAACGGTCCTGGCGATCACGGTGGTGAGCGCGGACGCGACCGGTGCGTCCACGCTGGACTGGCCGCGGTTGCTCGCCGGGGTAGCGCTGGTGGGGATGCTGCAGCTGGAGCTCCCGCTGTTTCGGGCCGGCCGGCCGCTGTACCGAGTGGCGCACCTGCCGGCCCCAAGCAACCGGCTCGGGCGGCTGTTCCACCGCCGCGCGGCCTCGGCCGGCCATACCGTCCTGCTGGCTGCCGTGATCCTGTTCGCGCTGGCGAGCTGGCCAGGTTGGCCGCTGCTGGTGGCCACGGCCGGGGCGGCTGCGGTGACCGGCGGCACCGTACTGGCCGCGGTGCGGCTCCGGTTGATCGCGCGCGGGCGCACGCTGGCGGGGCTGCGGCAGCAGGTCAGCGAGTACCGGCCGGTGTTCATGGTGTACTTCACCGCCCCGCCCGGCTCCACCTACCAGCTCACCATGTGGCTGCCACATCTCGAGCAGCTCGGTGAGCGGTTCGTGGTGGTGCTGCGCGAGCCGAACGCGTTCCGCGCGGTGGCGGCGGCTACCGGCGCGCCGGTGCTCTACACGCCGGCGATGGCGACCTTCGACGCCAGCGTCGTCGACAGCCTGAAGGCCGTGTTCTACGTCAACAACGGCGCCAAGAACACCCACTGTGTACGGTACGGCGGCCTGACGCACATCTTCCTCAACCACGGCGACAGCGACAAGGCCTCCAGCTTCAACCCGGTGACCGCGATGTATGACCGGGTGTTCGTGGCTGGGCAGGCAGGCGTCGACCGGTACCTCCACTATGGAGTGGACATCCCGCCGCACAAGTTCCGGATCGTCGGCCGGCCCCAGGTCGCCGCGGTGCGGCCGCCGGAGCTGCCGCTGGAGCAGGTGACGGAGCCGGTGGTGCTCTACGCTCCTACCTGGACCGGACACTACGCCGACGCCAACTACAGCTCGTTGCCGCTCGCCGCCGCCATCGTTCGGGCGCTGCTCGACCGGGGGGCCACGGTTATCCTGCGGCATCACCCGTACTCCCTGCGGAACCGGGCCGACGCGGCGCGGCTGGCGGCGGCGCACCGGCTGCTGGCCGCCGATGCCGTCAGCACCGGCCGCCGGCACCGCTGGGGCAGGGCCGCCACCGCCGAGCTGAGCCTGATCGACTGCTTCAACGCGTCCGACGCCCTGATCTGCGACGTCTCCAGCGTCGCATCCGACTACCTCTACTCAGACAAGCCGTTCGGGATCGTTGACATGGCCGGCCAGGGCGACGAGTTCGTCGAGACGTTCCCGCTGGCCCGGGTCGGCTATGTGATCGATCAGCGGGCGGCCAACCTGACCGACGTGCTGGACCGGCTGCTGAAGTCCGACCCGCACCGGCCGGACCGGCTGCTCGCGAAGGTCCACTACCTCGGCGACCTCCCCCGCGACCGGTACGCCGAGGCGTTCGTAGCCGAGGCTCGCCGCCACCTGTAGCAGCGGATCGGTCTTGCAACCCGGCAACCGTTCCGGGATAGTCGACGGATGGGACCGGCTGGTGGGGAAAGCCTGGAGGCGCTACTCGACGAGCAGGTCCGCTACTACCGGGCGGCTGCCGCCGAGTACGAGGACCTCGCTCTGCCTTTTCCCGGAGGCTCTGAGCTGGCCGAGGCGCTCGGTGCGTTCGGGCCGACTGGCAGCGTGCTCGAACTCGCCTGCGGTCCAGGCACCTGGACCACCCAGCTGCTGCGTCACGCCGCGGAGGTCACCGCCGTGGACGCATCCTCGGAGATGCTCGCCATCGCCTCGGCTCGGGTGGGCAAGGAGCGAGTACGCTTCGTGTCGGCCGACCTGTTCCACTGGCGGCCGGATCGTCGTTACGACGTCGTCTTCTTCGGGTTCTGGCTGTCGCACGTGCCGCCTGAGCACTTCGCGTCCTTCTGGTCGCTGGTAGCCGAGTGCCTGAAGCCGGATGGGCGGGTGTTCTTCGTCGACGACGGGTACCGCACCGCTGCCGAGTTCATCGAGGGCGAGCGATCATCGATCATCCAACGCCGGCTCCCGGACGGGACCGCCTACCGGATCGTCAAAGTCCCGCACCAACCTGCGGACCTCGAACGGCAGCTCGAGCGGATCGGCTGGCGCATCCAGGTTCACTCGACGTCTGGGCCGTTCTTCTGGGGAACCGGAAGTCGGGCGTGAACCGCCCCAGGTTTCACAGCAGCTCGGTGAACAGCTCCTCCCACCTCCGCCGCACGCTGGTGATCGAGTAGCGCTCAGCGCCCGCGCTCGCGGCCGCGCCCATGGCACGGCGCTTCGCCGGATTCTCGATCAGCTCACAGATGCCGGCCGCCAGCGCGGCGACATCCCGCTCCGGAACCAGCAGGCCGGACCTCTCGTGCGTGATGACCTGCGCCGGCCCGGTCGGGCAGTCGAAGGCCACCACCGGCAGTCCGGCGGTCATCGCTTCCAGCAGCACCATCGGCAGCCCTTCGAAGCGGGAGCTCAACACATAGATCGAGGCCGCCGCGAGCTGCTCGTCCAGCCGGTCGGTGGTCCGCTTCAGGTGGGCCCGACCGGTCAGCCCGAGACGTTCGATCTTGGCGGACAGGGCATCCCGCTGCACGCCCCCACCGAAGATCCACAACTGCCAGTCCGGGTGCTTGGCGGTCACCGTCTGGAAGGCGTCCAGCAGCAGGTCGAAGCCCTTCTGATGAACTAGCCGGCCGGCCGCGACGAGCACCTTCGCGTCCAGCTTGGCGGCCCCGACCCGAGGCCGCGGCACGCCGTTCGGGATGCACTCCACTCTGGTGGCCGACCCGGCAAGCGCCTGCCGATAGGCCGCGCGGTCCTCGTTCGTCAGCGTGACCACGGCGTCGAACCTCGGGTACGCCCGCACGATCGCGTCCCGCAGGACGGGTTTGTACGTGGCCAGGTTCATGTGGTCCTGCGCCACCGTGACCACCCGCCGCGGCGCCAGCCGGGCCGACAGCAGGTTCACCCCCGGCCGGGTGGTCACCAGGATGCCGTCGTCCGCAGCCCAGAAGTACCGCAGCAGCCGGAGGTCGACCGGCGGGTGCCACCGGGGGAACCGCCAGTCGAGCTTGTGTGGCAGCGGGTTGGCGAAGCGGCGCACCATCCGCATCGGACGGGTCCACGAACCCTCCGGGTCGACCCGGCGCGACCCGTCGGAGCGAAGCTCGGTCAGCGGCACCAGCCGGACCCGGGGGTCGATGGCGAATCTCGGGGTGTCCCGATGCCGGTAGATGCTGGCGATCTCGACGTCGTGATCCACGCACAGCGCGTTGGCTTGGTTGACCACTGACCGGGTAGTGCCGCCAGAGGCGTACGCGTTGAAGAGCACGTATCGGATCCTCATCACCTTGATCATAGTCGATTACGGCCGAGGCGACCGGCCCGGACGGGGGCGGAGACGGAACGAACGGACGGTTACGCACCGCGCCTGCCAGGCGTTACCGTCCGGCAGTCCGCACAGCTCACGGGGGACGGATGCCCGGTCACATCGGCCGGGCAGTGAGGCGGGAGGAACTTGTGAGGATCACCAGATGGGCGGCGGTAGCGGCGCTCGGTGTGGCAGCCGGCGCGGTAGCGCTGGCCGGTCCAGCGCAGGCGGACCACAACATCCCGGACATCGGGATCAGTCAGTTCGGCGACTGCGGAGAGACCAGCATCAATACCTTCTGGTCCGACGGCCCGCACATGGTGGGCGACACCGTACTGGTGCTGCAGGTCGACGGCGAACAGCACCTCAGGTTCATGGGGGAAAGCATCGTCATCGGCCCGTTCACAGCGGACCCCACCATCCGCTGGCGGGTCTGGGGCGGCGGCGAGCGGAACTACGACGACCCGCCGCTGACCGACCTCGAGGCGCTGCTGGCGTACCTGGAGGAGAACCCGGACGGTGAGCTGGACCCGGACCCGCCCGGCGTCGCCTGGCACACCCTGGAGCTGGAAGGGTGCCCCGAGCCCGAGCCCTCTCCCAGCCCGGAGCCGGAGCCGACCGGGCCGGCGTGTGTAGACGTGAACACCGCGTCCGCCGAGGAACTGAAGCTGCTGAAGCACATCGACGATGACCGGGCAGCCCAGATTCTGGAGCTGCGGCCGTTCGCCAGTGTGGCCGATCTGGACCGGGTGGACGGCCTCCGTGCCGGCGGGCCGAACCTTGCCGAGCTGGTGGCCGGCGGAGACGGGTTCCTCCCGCTGTGCGATATCGCCGGGGCCCCGGGCGGGGGCGGCGGCGGAACCGGTGACGACGACAAAGGGCTGCCGGTGACCGGTACGCCGGCCGCGTTGATCGGTGCCGGTGGCGCCGGACTGCTCGCGCTCGGCGGCGGTGCGTACCTGCTGGCCCGCAAGCGCCGGGTGAGCTTCACCGCCTGATCGGCGCGACTATTCAGGCTATTCAAGGGTACGAAGCTGGACCCGCCCTTCCTCGAACGGAGGGCGGGTCGAGCGCCCGGTCGGCCAGCGGGTATGTGCCGACGTCTACATTCAGGTGGATGTAGGCCACATCCGCCTGGATGTGGACCGCACGACATACCCACCGCCCCGGACGCTGCCAGGGTTTCGGGCAACGGGCCCGTGGGAGATCGCGTTCATTGCCTGAGCCCAGCTGGCGGGGCGGGGCGGGCGCGCAGCTGCCGACCGACGCTGGTCAGGCACCGGCCGGTGGCGAGGTCGAACTTCCAGCCGTGCAGCTGGCAGGTCAGCGTGCCGTCCTCGATCACCCCGAACCGGGACAGGTCCGCCTTCAGGTGCGGGCACCGGCGCTGCACCAGCCAGTCCCCGAGCCGGACGTCCTCCGCGTCCACGCTGCGCTCGTGCTCGTCGTACCAACCCTCCGCGTACTGCAGCCGCTCCTCGGACAGGCACTTGAAGAACGAGTAGACGAACTCGTTGTACTGCCCGATCCGGGCCGCCGAGAACCGGCAGGACAGAAACAGCGAGTTCACCCAGTCGACCTCGCCGGTGTGCAGCAGGTGCTCGACCAGCGCCCGGGCGGTCTTGAACCGGTAGCGGCACTTCTCGTCCGCGTACCGCCGCACCTGACCGGCCGGGAAGTCGACCACCAGCGAGTCGGCCACCGCCCCGTCGACGCCGGTCAGGTCCAGCCGGACCGGGCCCCCGACGCCCTTGGCCAGGTAGATCGACTCGTCCAGCAGCGGCTCCACCCGGCGCGTCAGCTCGCCGAGGACATCCACCTCCGGCACCGGCCAGGACGCCTTCGCGGCCTCGATCACCGGGCGCTGGCGGTCCGCGTACCGCCGCAGGTGCTCCTCCTTGGCCGCGAAGAACCCCGCCACGTCCGTGACCGGGTGGGTGAGGTGGCAGGAGTCCGGAGTCAGCTCGGCGACCGTGCCCGGCAGCAGCAGCATCCCGTTGTCCCGACCCAGCCCCCGGTAGTGGTCCAGGAACATGTGCTGGTCCGGGAAGATGTTCCCCTCGTCGCCGCCCAGGTCATTGAGGTGCCACAGCTCATCGTCCAGGAAGCAGGGCGGGCCGGCGATCGGGAACACCCAGGACGCCTTGAGGTCGTCGATGTAGCGGACGGTCCGGTCCAGCTGCCGCTCCCGCTTCTGCTTGCCGAACGCGGTCTTGGCGGTGGCCGGCAGCTCGTAGACCATCGGGTACCAGATCGCGCCGGAGAACTGCAGCAGGTGCGCGTGCACGTGGCCCAGTCGGGCGAACTCGGTCAGCTCGGACGGGCGGGCGTCGTTCTGGTTGAGCAGCCGTACGCCGTCGTACTCCACCCACAGCGACGAGTCCCCGATCGGCCCGTCGGTCGGGGAGGTGAGCGCCTGGATCATGATGGTCAGGCCGCCGTCCAGGGTCACCGGCTGGTTGGTACGGGTCTCGACGAACCGGGTGAACCCGAGCTCGCGGAGCTGGTCGGCCAGCTCGGTGGTCGGGTACTCGGGGAGCAGCACCTGCGCCCGTTTCGAGACGAACCGGCGCAGGTGCTCGGCGTCGAAGTGGTCCCGGTGCAGGTGTGACACGTACAGGTAGTCGGTCTCGCCGAGGGCGGCCCAGTCCAGCCCGGAGTTGTCCGGGAACGGGAACCAGGAGGCGAAGTAGGCGGGGTTCACCCACGGGTCGCACAGGATGCTGCCGGCAGGTGTGTCGATCCGCATCCCGGCATGGCCGGTACCGGTGACCCGCACGTGGGTGCTCCTTCGCTAGCTGGAACCGGGAGCTGACCGCCCGACGCTACCAACCGCCGGCCGGCGTGCCAGACTGTCCCCGGGAACCAGCTGACCAGGAGGAAACAGGCATGGCCGACCAGCCGGTGTACGCGCCGGACCAGCTCAAACCATCCAACCGCGGGTGGGCGCGGGTGCTCGGGATCGCGTCGATCATTTCGCTGTTGGTGATGACCCGGCCTTTCAACAACCACGGTGGCTGGGTCGAGGACGTGTTCCTGCTGCTCATCGCCGGCCTGATCGCGGTGTTCCTGATCGGGGACGCAGTGCTGCACCGCAACGGCCTGCGGTCCTGACCCGCGGCCGCCGGCCACCCGGCGTACGCCGGCTCACTGGCGGCGGAGGATGTCCCGGAGCTCGTGCAGCGCCGCATCCACCTCGGCCTCGAAGTAGCCGCCCGGGACCAGGTCGAACCGGCGCGGGTCGAGATCGCCCTCGCTGACCGGGATCGGCCCGTGCCCGGACATCCCGGCCATCACGTCCTCGAACAGGCGGTCAACCTGGGTACGGTCGTAGCCGCTGCCGAACCGGCGCGGCTGGAAGGTGCGCCGCAGGTCGTCGAGGCGCTGCAGGTCACCCGACCCGCCACCGTCGTACCCGCCGAACGGCGCGGCCTGGTGGCCGGACATCGGCGGTGGGGGCGGCGGCCCAGGCGGTGCCATCCCACCCGGTGGTACGCCGGGTGGTGCCATCCCACGCGGTACGCCGGGCGGCGCCATCGCGGCCGGCGGGTAGCCGGGCGAGGCGACGCCCCGCGGTCCGGGCGGCCCCGGGTCGGGCGGGGCCGGTGGCTCGCCGAACCGCATCTCGCCGGTCCGGTCACTGAGCTGTTCGGCGCCGCGCCGGGCGGGCGGGCGACCGTCGTACCCGCCGTAGGTCGGCTCGTCGTAGGGGTAGGAGCCGTAGTCGGGCTCGGGCTCCTGGTATCCGGCCGGCGCCGACGCCGGCTGCCGGATCGGGAGTGGCGGGCGCTGCATCGGACCGGGCTCCTGGTGCGGGACCGGACCGGGGCCAGGGTGGCCGCCGGGTGCCCGGCCGGGGTCGGGACCGGCGTGCCCGGCCCCGACCGGCGGACCCATCCGGTCGGGTGGGCCCATCCGGTCCGGCACACCCATCCGGTCGGGCGGGCCCATCCGGTCCGGCACACCCATCCGGTCCGGCGGACCCATCCGGTCCGGCGGCTCCGGGTGGCGGCCGAACGCCGGCGCGGGCGGGGCCTCGGCCAGCTGCCGCTCCACCCGGTCCAGGTGCAGGTCTACCTGCCACTCGTCGTAGCCGCCGAACCGGACCCGGAACACGACGTCGTGGACCTCCTGCGCGGTCACCGGAGCTTCGACCGGCTCCCCGGCCAGAGTCGACTCCACCCGGTCGAGGAAGGTGTCCACCTCGTCGACCTTGTACCCGCGACGCAGCGCCCGCCGCCGGAACCGTTGTCCGTGACTCGTCACCTGCTCGACCTCTCTGCCGCCAGTTGCCCGCACGCTCCGTCGATCTCCCGACCACGGGTGTCCCGGACGGTGGTCGGGACGCCGGCCGCACGCAGCCGCCGGACGAACTCCCGCTGCACCGGCCCGCGGCTGGCCTGCCAGCTCCGCGGCTCGGCGGCGGGACCGCCGGGGGTCGGGTTCAGGGGGATCAGGTTGACGTGGGCGAGCCGGCCGGCCAGCAGCTCCCCGAGCCGGTCGGCCCGCCACGGCTGGTCGTTCACATCCCCGATCATCGCGTACTCGATCGAGAGGCGCCGGCCGGTCCGGGCCGCGTACTCCAGGCCAGCGCCCAGCACGTCGGCGACCTTCCAACGCCGGTTGACCGGGACGAGCTCGTCACGAAGCTCATCATCCGGGGCGTGCAGCGAGAGCGCAAGCGTCACCGCGAGCCCCTCACCGGCCAGCGCCTGCACGGCCGGCACCAGCCCGACCGTCGAAACCGTGATCCGGCGCGCGGACAGCCCGAGCCCCTCCGGCGGCGGCGCCGCCAGCCGGCGCACGGCCGCCACCACCCGCGGGTAGTTGGCCAGCGGCTCACCCATCCCCATGAACACCACGTGGGACAGCCGGCGGGACAGCTCCCGACCCGCCAGCGCGGCCAGGTAGACCGCCTGGTCGACGATCTCGGCGGTGGACAGGTTCCGGGTCAGGCCGGCCTGTCCGGTGGCACAGAACGGGCATCCGATCCCGCAGCCGGCCTGGCTGGACAGGCAGGCGGTGACCCGGTCTGAGTAGGCCATCAGCACGCTCTCCACCAGCGCCCCGTCGTGCAGCCGCCATAGCACCTTCCGGGTCTGGCCGCCGTCACAGCTCAGCTCCCGCACCGGCGTGAGCAGGGTGGGGAGCAGTGCCTCGGTGATCGGGCCACGGGCCGCGGCCGGCAGGTCGGTCATCGCCGCCGGGTCCCGGACCAGTCGGGCGAAGTAGTGCCGGGACACCTGCCCGGCCCGGTAGGCCGGCTCACCGAGCGCGGTCACCGTCGCCCGCCGGGCGGCCAGATCCAGGTCGGCCAGGTGCGTGGGCACCGACCGGCGGCCCACCGGCACGGCGGTAGTCGTGCGAATACCCGCAGCAGTGACCGGCCGCCGGCCCCCACCGGCCGGCGCGACAGCTACGGGAAGGGTCGTCATGACGCCATAGTCTCCCATGCAGATGCTCCCCCGTCTGCTCCGGCCAGCACCCTGCGCGAACCGCTCCCTCAGCCGGCCAGCACACTCAGCAGCAGGTACGCGGTCGGCGCGGCGAACAGAATCGAGTCCAGCCGGTCCATCAGACCGCCGTGGCCGGGCAGCAGCCCGCTCATGTCCTTGACTCCGAGGTCCCGCTTGAGCAGTGACTCCGCCAGGTCCCCGAGCACCGCCGCGCCGGCGATCGCCAGCCCGAACCCGATCCCCCACCACCAGGCCACCCCGAACAGCAGCGGCAGCCCGACCGCGCCCCCGGCGCCGGCGGCCAGCAACGACCCGGCCAGGCCCTCCCAGGACTTCTTCGGGCTGACCGTCGGCGCCAGCTGGTGGCGGCCGAGGAACACCCCCGCCACGTACCCGCCGGTGTCGGTCAGCACCACCACCGCGAGCATCAGCAGCACGCGCCGGTGCCCGTCGTCCGGGGCGGCCAGCAGCGCCGCGAACCCGGCCAGGAACGGCACGTACACCGCGATCAGGGTGGCGGCGCTGAGGTCTTGCTGGTAGCCGTCCGGGCCGTCGCCCAACCGCCACACCACGACCGCGAGTACGGTCGCGAGCAGGGTCAGGCTCAGCGCCTCCGGACCCCAGAACCAGGCCACCACCGCCATCGCCGCCCCGCCGGCGAGCAGTGGTACGAGCGGCGGGTGCACCCCGGTCGCCCGTACCGTCCGGACCATCTCCCAGGTCGCGACGCCGACCGCCGCCACGATCACCGCCAGGAACGCTGGCCGCCACAGCAGCAGGGACGCGAGCACGACGACGGCCAGCCCGCCGCCCACGGCGAACGCGGCCGGGAGGTTCCGGCCAGCCCGGTCCCGGGCCGGTTCCTGGTCCCGGTTCGGCGCACCCGGGCGCCGGGCGGGTGGCGGCCCGGGCTCGCCGAGGTTGGCCATCAGACCTCGAGCAGCTCGTCTTCCTTGTGCTTGAGGATCTCGTCGACGTGTGCCACGTTCCGGTGGGTGAGCTCGTCGAGCTCGCGCTCGGCCCGCCGCCCCTCGTCCTCGCCGGTCTCGCCGTCCTTGACGATCCGGTCCAGCTCCTCCTTCGCCTTGCGGCGCACGTTCCGGATGGCGATCTTGGCGTCCTCCGCCTTGTGCCGGGCCAGCTTGATCATGTCGCGCCGGCGCTCCTCGGTCATCTGGGGCAGGATGATCCGGATCTGGGTACCCTCGTTGTTCGGGTTCACCCCCAGATCCGAGTCGCGGATCGCCTTCTCCATCGCGCCGATCTGCGACACGTCGTACGGCTTGATGATCGCCATCCGAGCCTCCGGCGTGCCGATCGACGCGAGCTGTGGCAGCGGCGTCGGCGTGCCGTAGTAGTCAACCATGATCTTGGCGAAGATGGCGGCGCTGGCGCGACCCGTCCGGATCACCCCGAACTCCTCCCGGGCGTGCGCGATGGCGCGCTCCATCTTCTCCTCGGCCTCGAGCAGCGTCTCGTCGATCACGTTCTCTCCTTCGTGCTGCGGCGCAGCCTGCCACATCGCGGTGCGGGGATGGTGGTCACCGTTCCTACGATAGGTCCGCCGGCCTCACCGTGGGGTCACCCGCCGTGGCACTAGCCCGCCGTGAGCAGGGTCCCGGTCCGGTGTGCACCGCTGACCGCGTCGATGATCGTGTCGGGTCCCTCCGCGCCGAAGACCAGCATCGGCAGGCCGTTCTCCATGCACAGGCTGAACGCGGCCGCGTCCGCCACCCGCAGCCCCTGCCGCAGCGCCTCGGCGAAGGTGATGGTGTCGAGCTTGCGGGCGGTCGGGTCCAGGCGCGGATCGGCGGTGTAGACCCCGTCCACTCCGTTCTTGCTCATCAGCACCACGTCGGCATGGATCTCCAGCGCCCGCTGGGCGGCGACCGTGTCGGTGGTGAAGTAGGGCATGCCGGCTCCCCCACCGAAGATCACTACCCGGCCCTTCTCCAGGTGCCGGATCGCCCGGCGCGGGATGTAGGGCTCGGCGACCTGCGCCATCGTGATCGCCGACTGGACCCGGGTGTCGATCCCCTGCCGCTCCAGGAAGTCCTGCAGCGCCAGCGCGTTCATCACCGTGCCGAGAATCCCCATGTAGTCGGCCCGCGGTCGGTCCATGCCCCGCTGCTGCAGCTCTTCGCCGCGGAAGAAGTTCCCGCCGCCGACCACCACCGCGACCTGCACCCCGCTGCGCACGACCGTGGCGATCTGCTGGGCGACCGACTGGACGACCTCGGGGTCCACCCCGATCGCCCCGCCGCCGAACACCTCCCCGGACAGCTTCAGCACCACCCGGCGGAACCGGGGAGCCGGGCCGGGTCCGCCCTCGGCACCGTCCGTCTGCTGCTCGGCCACCGCCTGGCTCATCCGACCCACCTCCACCGCCGCCTACCGGCTCAGGACCGACCCACCTCGAACCGGATGAACCCGGTCAGGGTCAGGCCCGCCTCGGCGGTCACCTGCGCCACCGACTTCTTCGGCTCCACCACCGAGGCCTGCTCCAGCAGTACCGAGTCCTTGAAGAACGCGTTGACCCGGCCCTCGACGATCTTCGGCACCGCGGCCTCCGGCTTGCCCTCCTCGCGAGCGGTCTGCTCGGCGATCCGCCGCTCCGACTCGACCTCCTCGGAGGGCACCTCGTCCCGGCTGAGGTAGCGCGGCCGCATGGCGGCGACCTGCATCGCCACTCCGCGGGCGTCCGCCTCGGCGGCCTCATCGCCAGGCCCGGCCGCTTGACCGCGGGCTCCGCTGGCGCTACGCCCGCTGGCGGCCGGGTCGCTACCGCCCGCGTACCCGACCAGCACCCCCACCTGGGGCGGCAGGTCCGGGCTCTTGCGGTGCAGGTACGCGGCGACCTGGCCCTCGAGCACCTGGAACCGGCTCAGCACCAGCTTCTCGCCGATCTTGGCGGACTGGTCGGCGACCGTCTCGGCCACCGTCCGGTCGCCGTCCAGCGTCGACTCCAGCAGCGCCGACACGTCGGCCGGGCGGGCGGTGGCGGCGTGTTCGACCAGCCGCTGCCCTAGCGCGATGAACTCCGGGGTCTTGGCCACGAAGTCGGTCTCGCAGTTCAGCTCCAGCAGCGCGTTGCCGCTGTGGGCGACCAGCCCGTTCGCGGCGGTCCGGCCGGCCCGCTTCCCGACATCCTTGGCACCCTTGATCCGCAGGATCTCGATTGCGCGCTCGACGTCGCCGTCCGCCTCGGTCAGCGCGTTCCGGCAGTTCAGAATGCCGGCGCCGGTGAGGTCGCGGAGCTGCTTGACATCCGTGGCGGTGAACTCTGCCATTGCTCTCTCTTCGCTCGTACCTTCGGTGGACTTCAGTCGGCGCTGCCGGCGGACCCGGCCGGTTGCGCTGTCGGCCCGGTGGCTGCGCCGGCCGACTCCGCCGCCGCGCTCGGCTCCGGGACGGCAACCGGCTCGGCGGCCGCGGCCGGCTCGGTAGCGACGACCGGCTCGGTAGCCGCGGCCGGCTCGGTAGCGACGACCGGCTCGGTGGCGGCGGCCTCGATAGCCGCGCCCGGCTCCGGGGCGGCGGTCGGCTGCGGGGCGGCGGTCGGCTGCGCCCCGGACGGCGGCTGGGCCGCGGTGACCGGTGACTCGGTGGCCGATGACTCGGTGGCCGCCGCCGGCTGCGCCGGCGTGGCCTGCGGGCCGACCAGCAGCTCGTGCTCCCACTCGGCCAGCGGCTCGTCCGCACCGACCACGCCCGGCTGCGGCTTCTCCTCGCCACCGCGGGCCGCGCCGGCCCGGGCGATCACGCCGTCCGCGACCGCGCTCGCTACGATCTTCGTGAGCAGTTCCGCCGACCGGATCGCGTCGTCGTTGCCCGGGATCGGGAAGTCGACCTCGTCCGGGTCGCAGTTGGTGTCCAGGATGGCGATCACCGGGATGCCAAGCTTACGCGCCTCGTCGACGGCGATGTGCTCCTTCTTGGTGTCCACCACCCAGACCGCGGCCGGCAGCCGCTGCATGTCCCGCAGCCCGCCGAGGGTACGGGACAGCTTGGCCTTCTCCCGGGCGAGCTGGAGGGTCTCCTTCTTGGTGTACCCCTCGGCCGTCCCGGACAGGTCCAGCGACTCCAGCTCCTTCATCCGCACCAGCCGCTTGTGGACGGTCTGGAAGTTGGTCAGCATGCCGCCGAGCCAGCGGTGGTTGACGTAGGGCATGCCCACCCGGGCCGCCTGCTCGGCCACCGCCTCCTGGGCCTGCTTCTTGGTGCCGACGAACAGGATGCTGCCGCCCTCGGCGACCGTGTTCTTGATGTAGTCGTACGCCTTGTTGATGTAGTCAACGGTCTGCCGGAGGTCGATAATGTAGATGCCGTTGCGCTCGGTGAAGATGAACCGCTTCATCTTCGGGTTCCACCGGCGGGTCTGGTGCCCGAAGTGGACACCGCTCTCCAGCAGCTGTCGCATGGTCACTACGGCCATGGTGGTTCTCCTCGGTCCCTGGTTCTCGTCCTGGCGTCCGGTCGCCGGCCGGGCGGACCCGACCGGGGTCGGGACCAGGGCGGCCGCCGCCGCACGGCACCATCGGGCCGCACGGAGGACGCGCGAAGTCGACCGCATGCGCGGTCGCGCCGCTCAGTCTACGCCCCGCGGCCGCCGGGACGGGCAGCGGGCGGCTCAGCCGGCCAGGCCGGCCGCCACGAACAGGATCAATGCCACGGACAGGTACGCGACCGGCGGGCGCAACCAGGCCTGGCCGCTGTTCGGGCCGGCCGCCCGGACCGCGCCGGTGGCCACCGCGTACAGCCCGATCGCCAGCAGCGGCAGCGCCAGCACCAGGCAGGCCGCCGCGACCACGCCGGACGGCGACGTCGGGTCGGCGAACACGGCGTCCCACAGCAACCCCAGCGCCGGCAGCTCCAGCAACCCGGCGGCGGCACCGAGCAGGATCGCGGTGGCCGGCCGCTTGCTGCGGTACACCCCGTCGCCGCCCGGGCCGGGCGAGCCGGGTGCGGCCAGCGGCCGGCGCGGGACCGGCGGGGGCGGCTCCTCCCCGGACCAGCCGCCCTGGCCCGGGACCGGGGCGGACCCGGGAAGGTGCCCCGGCGCGGGTGCCGGGCCGGGGGCGGGCCGGGGGCCGGGGCTGGGGGCAGCCGTCCGGTGACCTAGCCCTGGGTCGAGCGGCCGGGTGGCTGGCTGCGGGTCGCCGTACCGCTCGGGCTCCCGATACCACCCCTGGTCCTCCGGGTAGTCCGGATCCGGCGGGTGGCCTTCCTGGTAGCGGGCCCGGTCGTCCGGGTAGCTGCGATATCCCTCCACAGACCGCCACGGTATGCCAGCCCGGCGGGTGCCGCCACCCCGGGTGCGCGGTCGCCGGCCGGTTCACTCGCCGGGGCCGGTCAGGCGCGTGGATGAGCCTGCCGGTAGGCGGCCCGGAGCCGGTCCACGGACACGTGGGTGTAGAGCTGGGTGCTGCCCAGCGAGGAGTGCCCGAGCAGCTCCTGCACGCTGCGCAGGTCGGCGCCGCCCTCCAGCAGATGGGTGGCGGCGGAGTGCCGCAGGCCGTGCGGGGTGGTCGCCGGCAGGCCGGCCACCCGGGCGTAGCGCGCCACCAGCCGCCGCACCACGGTCGGGTTCAGCCGCCCCCCGCGCGCGCCGAGCAACAGCGCCTCCCCGCTCGCCGGGGTGGCCAGGCTGGGACGCCCCAGCCGCAGCCAGTCCGCGACCGCCTGCTCGGCCGGCACGCCGTACGGCACCGACCGCTCCCGGGCGCCCTTGCCGAGCACCCGCACCACCCGGCGTGCCCGGTCCAGGTCGGCGCGGTCCAGCCCGCACAGCTCGCTGACCCGGATCCCGGTGGCGTAGAGCAGCTCCAGGACCGCCCGGTCCCGCAGCATTGCCGGTGACGCTGGGTGCGCTCGGGTCCCGGCCGCCTGACCGCGGGCTTCCTGACCGCGGGCTTCGCCCCGCTCCGCCCGCTGGCGGCCGACGTCGCCGGGCGCGGTGACGATCGCGGCGGCCTGGTCGGCACGCAGCACCGCCGGCAGCTCCCGGTGCGCCTTCGGGCTGGCCAGCGCCGCCGCCGGATCTTGCGGAAGCCGCCCGGTCTGGTGTGCCCAGGTGCCGAAGGTGCGTGCGGCGGCGGCGCGCCGGGCCAGGGACGCCCGGGCGGCACCGGCCGTCCGCAGCCGGGCCAGCCAGCTGCGCAGCACGGCCAGGTCCAGCTCGGCCGGCTCGGTCCGGCCCATCCGAGCGGCGTGGTCGAACAGCGAGACGAGGTCGGCGACGTATCCCCGGACCGTGTGGGCGGAGCGGCCGGCGACACTGGCCAGGTGCCGGGCGAACTCGTCGACCGCCTCCCGCAGGGCCGGCGGGAGCGCGGCGTGCATCGCCTCGGTGCTCGGCCTCACGCTCCGACGCTGCGCGGGTGTCGGGCGCCATGTCAAGCCGGCGCGCCGGCTGGCGCCGCCCCCGGTGCCCGGCCGGCCTCGTCCGCGGACGGCTCCCGGACGATGACGAACCCGTGCCCGCTGCGCCGGGCGAAGCCGCGGACCACGAGACTGGGCAGGATCCGCATCGCCTCGCCGGCCGGCACCCCAGCCCGGACCGCCGCCGCCTCCGAGGACAGCGGCTTGCGGATCAGCAACGCCTCGAGCAGGCGTCGCTCGGCAGGCTCCAACCCGTCCCGCGGGTGCACCGGGCCGCGGACCACCGGAGCCAGGTCGTGGCTCAGCTTGCCCACCTCCTCCAAGATGTGCGGTGCCCCGGTGACCAGCCGCACCTCCGGGTCCCGGAGCTGCTCATGGCAGCCGACCGACATCGCGGAGGTGATCGGCCCGGGCATCACCATCCGGCACCGGCCGAGCTCTCCGGCCCGTCGCAGAGTCTGCAGGGCACCGCTGCGCGCCCCCGCCTCGACGACCACCGTCCCACTGGTGGCGGCCGCGATCACCCGGTTGCGGATCAGGAACCGGTGCCGGAACGGCTCGGCACCGGGCGGCCACTCGCTGACCAGCAGGCCGTCCTCGGAGACCCGCTCGAACAGGTTGGCGTGGCTGGTCGGATATGCCCGGTCCACCCCGCACGCGAGCACCACCACGGTCAGCCCGCCGGCCGCGAGCGCACCCCGATGGGCGTGCGCGTCCACCCCGTACGCGCCGCCGGACACCACGGTCCAGCCCCGGTCGGCCAGCTCATATCCGACCTGCCGGGCGGCGTGGGCACCGTAGCCGGTGGCGGCCCGGGCACCGACCACCGCCACCGACCGGCGCAGCACCTCATCCAGCCGACCCGGTCCCCGGACCCACAGGCACAGCGGCGGCGCGGCGTCCCGGTCGATCGGATCCCGGCCGTCCCGGCAGATCGTCACCAGCTGGTCGAGCTGGCCGGGCCACTCGTCGTCTTCCGGGATCACCACCCGGGCACCGAGCCGGCGGGTGCGGGCCAGCGTCGCCGCCGCGGCCGCCCGCGGGTCGGTCGTGTCGAGCCGGGCCCCCACCGCCCGGCGCAGCAGGTGGTCGCGACCGGTGGCCAGCAGGCCGTCGAGCACCCGGGCCGGGCCGTGCTCGGCGACTCGCAGCCACAGCGCCCGGCTGCCGGGCTCGACCAGCCAGCTCAGCGCCACCCGCGCCAGCCGGGCCGCTTCGACCTCCGGGTTCACCGCACCTCTCCCCTGCGCAGCTCGGTCGCCTCGCACACGTCGCCCTCGTTGGGCCGGGACCGCCCGGCCAGGTCGCTGATCGTCCAGGCCACCCGCAGCACCCGGTCATACCCGCGGGCCGACAGCTGGCCGCGTTCCAGCAGCTGCCGCACCGAGCCGAGCGTCCGCCGGGGCAGCCGCCAAGCCGGGGCACGTAGCACCGCACCCGGCACCTCGGCGTTGCTGCGCCACCCGTGACCGGCCCAGCGAGCGGCCGCCGCCGCCCGCGCCGTCGCCACCCGGTCGGCCACCACCGACGACGGCTCGCTGGCGGCGTGCTCGTCGAGCAGCGTGGCGGCAGTCAGCGGTTCCAGCCGGACCTGGATGTCGACCCGGTCCAGCAGCGGGCCGGACAGCCGACCCAGGTAGCGCCGCCGCGCCAGCGGGCTGCACTCACATGCCAAGTCGCCGGCCGGCTTCGCGCACGCACAAGGGTTGGCCGCCAGCACCAGCTGGATCCGGGCCGGAAACGAGGTTTCGCCGTTGGTGCGGCGCAGGTTGACCGTGCCCTCCTCCAGCGGCTGACGCATCGCCTCCAACGCCCGCGGGCTGAGCTCCGGCGCCTCATCCAGGAACAAGACCCCCCGGTGCGCCAGGCTCACCGCACCCGGGCGGGCCAGCCCCGAGCCACCCCCCACCAGTGCCGGCACGCTGGCGGTATGGTGCGGCGACTGCAGCGGTGGCCGGCGCAGCAGTGGCGCGCCCGGCGGCAGCGCGCCGGCGATCGAGTGCAGGGCGGTCACCTCCAGCGCGGCCGCGTCGTCCAGGTCCGGCAGGATCGACGGCAGCCGCCGCGCCAGCATGGTCTTGCCGGCACCGGGCGGCCCCAGCATCGCCAGATGGTGGCTGCCGGCGGCCGCCACCTCCACGGCCCGCCGCCCGGCCTCCTGGCCCACCACGTCACACAGGTCCGGCCCGCGGTCCAGCTCCGGCGGCGGCTCATCCGGCGGGTCGAGCAGCGGCCCGCCGCCGCGCACGAAGCTGACCAGCCGGTGCAGCGTGTCGGTGGCCCGGACGGTCAGACCCGGGATCAGCGCCGCCTCGGCGGCGTTCGCCAGCGGCACCACCACCCGCCGGATGCCGGCCTGCGCCGCCGCGAGCACCATCGGCAGCACCCCGCGCACCGGTTGGACGCTGCCGTCCAGGCCCAGCTCGCCGATCACCACCACGTCCTGCAGGGCGGCCAGCGGCAGCTCGCCGGCGCCGGCCAGCACCGCGCACGCGACCGCGAGATCGAAACCGGAACCCGACTTCGGCAGGGCCGCCGGCAGCAGGTTGACCGTGATCCGGCGGTTCGGCCAGTGCTGGCCGGAGTTGACGATGGCGGCCCGCACCCAGTCCCGGGCCTCGTGCAGCGCGGTGTCCGGCAGGCCGGAGAGGATCACGAGCGGCAGCCCGTTCGCGACGTCCGCCTCCACCTCGACCAGGTGGCCGCGGACCCCGACCAGGCCGACCGAGCGCAGCTTGGCGTAGCTCATCAGAACGCCCCTCGCATGTGCACCACCCGCGGGGCACCCCGCCGCGGGGAGAACACCTCGACCACGTCGAACCGCACCTCCCGGGGGCGCACCCCGGTCTCGGCCAGCCACTCGGCGGCGAGCCGGCGCAGCCGAGCCGCCTTGCGCCGGGTGACCGCCTCGATCGGCGCGCCGAACACCGCGCTCCGGCGGGTCTTGACCTCGCAGAGCACCAGCGTGTCCCCCTCCCGCGCGACGATGTCGATCTCTCCGGTCGCCGAGCGCCAGTTGCGGTCGAGCAGCACCAGGCCGGCCTCCATCAGGTGCCGGGCGGCCAGCCGCTCGCCGTACGCTCCGGTCGCCTGTCTCGCGTTCGTCATGGCGGACAGGCTGGCAGCCGGACCCGACCGGGACCAGCTCGCATGCTCCAACTGTGGACAACTCCGACCCCTGTGGACAACAACCTGATCATGCGCTGATGTGGTAAGGGAGTCAGGGACGCGGGAGCAGCCGGACCCGACCGAACCCGAGCAGCGCCAGTGGATCGAGGTAGTGCTCGCCCCGGCGCAGTCCCCAGTGCAGGCAGGCCGCGACGGGGCAGCCAGCGTGCCCGGCCTCGAGGATGCCGATCGGGTCGCCGGCGGCCACCACGTCACCGGCCGACACGGTCGGGGTCAGCGGCTGGTAGGTGGTGCGGAGCCGGTCCCGGTGGGCGACGCTCACCACCCCCCGTCCGGCGACCGGGCCGGCGAAGAACACCACCCCGGCCGCGGCCGCCCGGATCACCGTGCCGGGCGGCACGCCGAGATCGACCCCCCGGTGCCCGGGCAGCCAGCGCTGGACCGGCGGGTCGAACGGCCGGGTGACGGTGGGCTGTCCGTCCACCGGCCACCGGTAGCCGCCATCGCCCGGGCCGGCCTGGACCGCACCGGCCCAGGCCGGCTCGACGCCGGTCCCGGCCGGCGGGAGCGGCGGTTGCGGCAGGAGAGTCGGGAGCAGCAGGAGCAGAAGCAGGAGGTACGCGCGCCGCGCGGCGCTCTGACGGAGATCCATGCGCGGCAGCCTGGCTCCGGCGCGGGCTGACCGGCAACCCGGGATCCGGCCGGCTGTGGACGGAACCGGCGCTGTGGACGGCCTCCCAGTCGCGCGGCCGGTGTGGTAGAGAACCCTGATTCAACCCTGATCCGGCCGCCAACGCTCGCACCGGGCGAGATCCGGTGGCAGCATGGAAGTCAGGCCCCGGGCTCGGGGCCTGGCGCGGAACGAGGAGACGTGATGGCGCAGCAGGGTGGCGGGTTCGGCAAGGTCGTGCTGTGGGTGGTGCTGGGGATAGTCGGCATCATCGTCGCCGGCAACATCATCGGCTGGGTGCTGGGCGCCCTGTGGAACATCCTGCTGGCCACGCTGATCATCGGGGCCATCGGCGGGGTGGCGTTCCTGCTGGTCAGGGCCGCGCGGCGGTCGGTCTCGGGCGGCAGCAACCGGCCGCGGCTCCGGCGCTGAGCTGAGCCCGGGCTGCCGTGCTGAGCCGACCCCGCCGGGCGGCGGGACGGCTCAGGCGCCGAACCCGGAGTCGGAGGGCAGCGAGATGTCCGGCTTCTCCAGCTCCTCCACGTTCACATCCTTGAAGGTCATTACGCGGACGTTCTTAACGAACCGGGCAGGACGGTACATATCCCACACCCAGGCGTCCTGCATCTCGACCTCGAAGTACACCTCCCCGTCCGAGTTGCGGACATGCAGGTCCACCTGGTTGGCCAGGTAGAACCGGCGCTCGGTCTCGACCACGTACGAGAACTGGCGGACGATGTCCCGGTACTCCCGGTAGAGCTGCAGCTCCATGTCGGTCTCGTACTTCTCGAGATCTTCCGCGCTCATCGCACTCCCCCTCCGGCTGTCCGCTAGCCACCATCATTTCCCACGCCCGGGTGCCTCCGGGCCAGCTCACCGGATGCCACGCCGAGGTTACTCCGCACCCCCGACTCCGCGGACACCCGCGCCGGCCGCCTGCCCCGGGACGTCCAGCTCCGGATCCTCCCCGAGCCGGTCGGACGACACGTTCGCGTACGAGAACCGGTGGATCGCGCACGGCCCGTACCGCTCCAGCGCCGCGCTGTGCTCGGGCGTCGCGTACCCCTTGTGCTCGGCGAAGCCGTACCCCGGGTACTCCTCGGCCAGCTCCACCATGATCCGGTCCCGGGTGACCTTGGCGAGCACGCTGGCCGCCGCCACGCAGGCCGCCACCTGGTCCCCCTTCCAGATCGCCAGCCCGGGCACGTCCAGCCCGTCCACCGGGAACCCGTCGGTGAGCACGTAGTCCGGCCTGGCCGGCAGCCCGGCCAGCGCCCGCCGCATCGCCGCCAGGTTGCTCACGTGCAGCCCCCGCGCGTCCACCTCGGCGGGCGGGATCGCCACCACCACGTACCCGGTCGCCCGCGCCACCACCTGCGCGTACACCCGCTCCCGGGCGGCCGGGGTGAGCAGCTTCGAGTCGGCCAGCTCCTCGATCTCACCGCGCCGGCCCGGCGGCAGCATCGCCGCCGCGGCCACCAGCGGCCCCGCGCAGGCCCCGCGGCCGGCCTCGTCCGCGCCGGCCACCTGGGCGAACCCGCGCCGGCGCAGCGCGCGCTCCAGCGCGTACAGCCCGCCTTCGGCGCGCACGACGGTACGCGGTGGCGGCAGCATCGCACCTCCTGGATCAGGTCCCTGAGTCGGACCGGGCCGGTCGGGTCAGTTACCGGGCTGCGCGGGGACCGGCGGCTCCCGTTCCGGCGGCCCGTCCGGCACCGCGTCGAAGCTGCCCGGCACCGACAGCCAGGTCATCCGGCTGGGTGGCCAGAACAGCACGAACGCCCGCCCGATCACCGCATCCTTATCGACGGTAGCCTCCTGCAGGTCGCCGCCGGAGCGCTGGTAGTGGTCCATCGAGTCGCCGGACGAGCTGCGGTGGTCGCCCAGCAGCCAGAGCCGCCCGTCCGGCACTGTCACCTCGAACGGCGCGGCGGCGGCCGCGTCGCTGACCGCGCCGTCGGAGTAGAGATAGGGCTCGTCGAGCGGCTGACCGTTGATGATCAACCGTTGCTCCGGGTCACAGCACTCGATCCGGTCACCGCTCACCCCGATCACCCGCTTGATGAAGTCCTTGTCGGCGGTGTTGCTGCGCCACTCCGGCGGCGCCTCGAAGACGATGACCTCCCCCCGGGCCGGGTCCCGGAAGTGATAGACGACCTTGTTGACCAGCACTCGGTCGTTGATCTCGAGGGTGTGCTGCATCGACACGGACGGGATGTAGAAGGTCTGCAGCACGAACGCCCGGACCAGGATCGCCACGACGATCGCCACTCCCAGCAGGATCGGTAGCTCACGCCAGAACGAGCCCCGGCGCGCTGCTGGCTCCCCGCTCGGCTGGTCTCCGGTCGACTCGTCGGTCGGCTGCTCGTCTATCACTCCGCGAGCCTACGGCGTCGGTCGCGCCGGATGAGCCGGGAACGCGCCGAGTTGGCCCGAATAGTCCCGGCAACCGGCACCAGAATTGGTAGCCCGAAAGCCACCTGCGCCGCGATCGGCGCGGGCGCGGCCGGTGGCGGCGCGGGCGCCGGCGCCGCCACCACCACCGATGGGACAGTGTCGAACGTGTCCGGTGCCGGCAGGCTGTCCCACCGGCCGTACGGCCACACGATCAGGAACGCCCGGCCGATCACGTTGTCGATCGGCACCTGGCCCTGGCAGCGGGAGTCCTGCGACACCTGCCGGTGGTCGCCCATCACGAACAGTTCGCCCGGGTGCACCACAACTGGGGGGAACCGCCGGCTCCGGCAGTCCTGCGCGCTATCGCCATCGCCATCGCCGGACCCGTTGTCCAATGGGGAGTCACGGATCACGTAGCTCTCGGCCAGCGGCTGGCCGTTGACGAAGACCCGGCCTTCCACGTCGCAGCAGGCCACGGTGTCGCCGGGCACGCCGATCACCCGCTTGATGAAGTCCTTCTCCCCGGGCCGGCTGATCCCGACCAGGTCGCCGAGCGCACGCCCGACCTTCGCGAACATCCCGATGTCGCTGTCCCCACCGCCCACCGGAGCCCACGCATCGGTCCCTCTAAACACCACGATCTCACCGCGCGCCGGGTCCCGGAAGTTGTAGATGACCTTGTTGACCAGCACCCGGTCGCCGGCGACCAGCGTGTCCTCCATGGAGCCGGAGGGGATGTAGAAGGCCTGCAGGAGGAACGTGCGCACCAGCACGGCCAGACAGAACGTGATGACCACCAGCAACGGCAGCTCCTGCCACAGTGGCAGGCCCTTCCGCTTGCGCCCGCCCCGGCTGGAGTGGCGACCGGCCAGCGCCCCGAACGGCGGTGGCGGAGGTGGAGCCGTCGGCTCGGCGGCAGCCGGCATCGCCTCACTGTCCCACCCGGAACCACCGTAGTAGGACGGAGGATATGTCGGATAGTCGTGATCGTCGTCACGACCGCTGCGCTCGCCGGCTATCACCGGCGCAAGCTTAGCCGCCGGGCGATGCTTTCGGAACCTGCGTCGCCCCGGCGTCGCTCAGGCGGGCAGCCGCTCCCGCAGCTCCTTGATCTTCGCCTTCTTGCCGCGCAGTTCGCGCAGGTAGTAGAGCTTCGCCCGACGCACGTCGCCACGGGTCACGACCTCAAGCCGGTCGATCACCGGGCTGTGCACCGGGTAGGTCCGCTCCACCCCCACCCCGAAGCTGATCTTGCGAACCGTGAAGGTCTCCCGGATCCCGTCCCCCTGGCGCCGGATCACGACTCCCTGGAAGACTTGGATCCGGGACCGGTTCCCCTCGATCACGCGAGCGTGCACCTTCAGCGTGTCACCGGCGCGGAAGTCCGGGAGGTCGGTCCGCCGCGACTGGGCGTCCAGCACGTCCAGCGTGTTCATCGCACGTGTCCTCAAGGCTCAGCGCACGCCGCTCGGCGCGGTGCGCGGGATGGTCAAGGGCGGTAGGGCACTCGCCCAGCAAATGTCTGTCGGCTCTCTACTCTGCCACATCCTCCGGGGCCGGTGACAGCCCGGTCCCCGACTCGGCGAGGACCGCCCGGTCCCGCTCGTCCAGCGCTTCGGGCGGCAAGCCGGCCAGCAGGTCGGGCCGGCGGGCGGCGGTCCGTAGCAACGCCTGGTCCCGGCGCCATCGCGCGATCCGCTGGTGATCACCGGACCGGAGCACCTCCGGCACCTCGTACCCTCGCCAGCTCGCCGGCTTGGTGTAGAGCGGGGCCTCCAGCAGCCCGCTGGCGTGCGACTCCTCGACCAGCGAGTCGGCGTTGCCGAGCACCCCGGGCAGCAGCCGGACGACCGCCTCCAGGATCGCCAGCACCGCCACCTCGCCGCCGAACAGCACGTAGTCGCCGAGCGACACCTCACTGACCGGCATCCGGCCGGCCGCCAGATCGATCACCCGCTGGTCGATCCCCTCGTACCGGCCGCACGCGAACAGCAGCCGCGGCTCGGCGGCCAGCTCCCGCGCGATCGGCTGTTGGAACGGCGCACCGGCCGGGGTGGGCACGACCAGCCGGGGGGTGGCGGCGGGCGGGGCCAGGGCAGCCAGCGCCTCGCCCCACGGCTCCGGCCGCATCACCATCCCCGGCCCCCCGCCGTACGGCGAGTCGTCGACGGTCCGGTGCACGTCGTGGGTCCAGGTGCGCAGGTCGTGGACGGTGACCGTCAGCACGCCCGCCGCCCGCGCCCGGCCGACCAGCGACAGCTCCAGCGGAGCGAAGTAGTCCGGAAAGATCGTGACGATGTCCACGCGCATGGCCGTGGCCACCTCACAGATCCAGCAGGCCGGGCGGCGGGTCGACCACCACCCGGCCACCGGCCAGGTCGACTTCCGGCACGATCGCGGCCACGAACGGCACCAGCGCGGTACGCCCGTCCGGGCGCGCCACCACCAGCCGGTCCGCGGCCGATCCATGATCCACTCGGGTGACCTCCCCGAGCCGCTCGCCGGCCGGGCTGACCGCGGCCAGCCCGACTAGCTGCTGGTCGTGGAACTCGTCCGGATCGGTCGGTGGAGTGAGCGTGGCGCTGTCGACGTACAGCAGCAGCCCACGCAGCCGGTCGGCGGCGTCCCGGTCGGCCACGCCCTGGAACGTCACGATCAGCCGGCCCTGGTGCGGGCGCAGTGCCTCGATCGTCAACGACTCCGGAGGCGGCGGGTCCGGCGGCCGGCGCCGCCCCGCCGACGGCTCCCCGGCGACCAGGGTCGCACCGACCGCGTACCGCTGCTCCGGTTCGTCGGTGCTGATCTCGACCAGCACCTCACCGCGGACCCCGTGCGGCCGAACGATCCGGCCCACCGTGAGGAGCATCAGTACGCGTCGATGATGTCCACCCGCACCCCACGGCCACCGATGGACGTGACCACCTGCCGGAGCGCCTTGGCGGTCCGGCCGCCGCGCCCGATCACGGTGCCGAGGTCGTCCGGGTGCACCCGGACCTCCATCCGCTTGCCCCGGCGGCTGTCGACCAGCCGCACCCGGACGTCATCCGGGTGATCCACGATGCCCTTGACCAGGTGCTCCAGGGCCGGCTTGAGAGCCACCTCAGCCCTGCCCGCCGGAGTCCGCACCGGCCTGGCCGGTCCCGGTGCCGGCGGTCCCCTCGGCCGGCGCGGCCTCGGCCGCGGCGGCCGGCGCACCGGCATCCGGAGCACCGGCCTCCGGCTTACTGGCGTCCGGCGTACCGGCTGCCTTCTTGGCGGTCCGGCCGGCGGTCGCCTTCTTGGCCGCCTTCTTCGCCGGCGGCCTGTCCGCCTCTCCCTTGCCCTTCGGGTCGGCCAGCCCGGCCGCCGCCTTCGCCTCCGCCTGGTAGACCGCGTGCTGGTCCACCCGGGCCGCGGGTGTCTTCAACGCCTGCGGCGGCGGCGGCAGGCCCTTGAACTTCTGCCAGTCGCCGGTCTTACGCAGGATCGCCTGCACCGGCTCGCTCGGCTGGGCGCCGACCGACAACCAGTACTGCACCCGCTCGGAGTTGACCTCGATCCGCGAGGGCTCCTCTTTCGGGTGGTAGATGCCGAGGTTCTCGATCGCCCGGCCGTCTCGCTTCTTGCGCGAGTCGGCCACGACGATGCGGTACTGCGGGTTGCGGATCTTTCCCATCCGCAGAAGCCGGATTCGTACGGCCACGTGTGTTCGCTCCTGTTGCGGGTCGTCACCGCCGCGTCGCCGCGGCCGGTGAGCGGGTGAGCCGCCGGCACCCACGTGGGGAGCAGGGTCCGGTGCTCGATGGACTGGTCACGCGCCCGGGGTAGAGGGCACCGCGCGCGAACCGGATACCAGCCGTTCATTCTGCCAGACGCCGGCGCGCGGTCGCCAGGCGGACCAGCCGGCGGCGTGCTACCGTCCCATCCGACCCCGCCGCCGACCCGCTCGCCCTCCGGCGGGGGATCGGGGGAGGATGCCGACCGCCATCATGATCCGCGACTGGGTCCGGCAACGCCTGGACCGGGTCAGATCTCTGGTGCCGGCCGGGTTCCAGGCGGGGTTCCCGCCGCCGACGAGCCCGATCCGCGATCACGCGGTCGTGCTCGGCTGGTCGGAGCGGCTGCTCTCGATCATGCCGGTCCTGGTCGGCGGTGACCCGACCCGCGCGCCCAGCCGCGTCGCCGTGCTGGCCAACCAGGACCGGGCGGCGATGGCGGCCCGGCTGCGCCCGGCCGCCGGCCTGCCCCGGGACACCCGGGTGGTCTGCCACCGGGGCGACCCGGGCGACCCGGAGGCGCTTGCCCGGGTGAGCCCGCGGACGGCCCGGTCGGTGGTCGTCCTGTCCGCGGACGGCTCGCCCACCGATCGGGACGCGCAGCTGGTCCGGACCCTGCTCGCGCTCGAGGACCGGCGCGCCGGCCGGCCGGAGACCGGGCAGGTGCTCGCCTGCCTGAGCGATCCGGCCAACCTGCCCGCAGTACGGCTGGCCGGTGCCGCCGGCACCCGGATCGTCGACGTCACCGACCTCGCCGCCCGGCTGCTGGTCCAGACCTGCCTGCAGCCCGGCCTGGCGGCGGTCTACACGAACCTGCTCGGCATGGGCGGGGCGAAGCTGCACGTGCAGCCGGAGCCGGCGCTGGCCGGGCACACGTACGGGCAGGCGATGCACGCGTACCGGACCGCGTCGGTGATCGGGCTGCGGGCCGGGGACGGCCCGGTCGCTCTCAACCCGCACGGCCAGACACCGGTCCGGCCGGGCGACCGGGTCATCGCGCTGGCCGGCGACGGCGGCTCGGTCGAGCTCCACCCGGAGCCGCCGCAACCGGTGGGCCAACCCTCGATCACCGGCTACTCCGACCCGACTCCGGGCCGGTCCCGGGTGCTGGTGCTGGGCTGGAACCAGCGGGCCGGGGCGGTGCTGTTCCAGCTTGACCAGCAGCTCCCGCCCGGCTCCGAGGTGTCGGTGGTGACCCGCCACCCGGCCGCGGCGACGGTGCTCAGCCAGCTGGCCGGGCACCTGGACAACCTGGTGCTGACCTTCAAGGACGACGACGGTGCCGGACGGGTCGTCCTGGACTCGCTCGGGATCGAGGTGTACGACCGGGTTCTGGTGCTGTGCGAGGACGACGCCGCCGACCCCCGGACGCTGCTCACCCTGCTGCACCTGCGCAGCCTGCGGGACCGGCTGCCAGCCGATGCCGGGTGGCCGTCGGTGGTCGCCGAGCTGGCCGACCCGTCCAACCGCCCGCTGGCCCGGGCCACCCGGGCCGATGACGTGGTCGTCACCGAGCTGCTGGTCGGGCTGCTGGTCGCCCGGATCGCCGGAGACCCGACCGGTGGACCGGTCTACGCGAGCCTGCTCGACCCGCACGGTGCCCGGATCTGCCTGATCCCCGCCGAACGGTACGTCCGGCTGGGGGAGCCGGTTACCTTCCAGGCCGTGGTGGAGGCGGCCCGCTGGCGCTGGGAGACCGCGGTCGGCTACCGGGTGGCCGGCTCCGGTCCGCCCGGGCGGGCCGGGGTGGTGCTGCCCCCGGACAAGGCCGCGCCGCTCGTCCTGCACCCGGGGGACCAGGTGATCGTCCTCGCCGGGGCGTGACCCGGCCGGGCTGGGCGCGCGGCCCGCTCGTTTAGTAGGCCCGGCTGAGGATCGCGACCAGGCCGGGCTCGTCCTCGCGGTCCGGCACCGTGCCGTCTGGACGCACCAGGCACCGGACGGTCACCGCCTCCTGGCCGGCCCGGGCCTCGCCTTCCGGACCGACCGCCGCCCACGGGAGCCGCGCCCAACCGGTGCGGGCCGCCTCGATCGCCTCATCCAGTGTGGACACGTCAGTGGTGCGGGACTCCCGCAGCGCCAACGCCTCCTCGTACAGCCCCTGCTGGTCGGACTCCAGCGCGGACCGGACCGCGGCGACCACCGCGCCCAGCGGAGTCGGCTGCTTCGAGCCATCCCGGCGGCGCACCAGCACCGCGTTGCCGGCGGCCAGGTCCCGCGGCCCCACCTCGACCCGCACCGGGTAGCCCTTCAGCTCCGCGTCGACCGCCCGGCGCCCGAACGCGGTCTCCACCCGGTCGTCCAGCGCCGCCCGTACTCCGGCGTCGTGCAGCGCGTCCCGCACCTTGGCCGCCGCCTCGACCACCCCCTCGCCGGCCTTGACGGCCATGACCAGGGCCTGTACCGGGGCCAGCCGGGGCGGCACCCGCAACCCATGGTCGTCGCCGTGGCCCATGATCAGGCCGCCGACCATCCGGGTAGAGGTCCCCCACGAGGTGGTCCAGGCGTGCTCCTCGGTCCCGCCCCGGGAGGAGTACGTGATGGCGAAGGCCCGGGCGAAGTTCTGCCCCAGCTCGTGCGAGGTGCCCATCTGCAGCGCCTTGCCGTCGCCCATCATCGCTTCCAGGGTGAGCGTGTTGGTCGCCCCGGCGAACCGCTCCTGGGCGGTCTTCCGCCCGCACAGCACCGGCATCGCGAGCACGTTCACCATGAAGTCCTCGTACGCCTCGTGCAGGATCTTGCGGGCGTAGCCGCGGGCGTCCGCCTCGGTGGCGTGCGCGGTGTGGCCCTCCTGCCACAGGAACTCGCTGGTGCGCAGGAACACCCGCGGCCGCAGCTCCCATCGCACCACATTGGACCACTGGTTCAACAGCAGCGGCAGGTCGCGGTACGAGTCGACCCACTTGGCCATGAACTCACCGATCACGGTCTCGCTGGTCGGCCGGACCACCACCGGCTCGGCCAGCTGCTTACCGCCGGCGTGGGTGACCACCGCCAGCTCCGGCGAGAAGCCCTCCACGTGCTGCGCCTCCCGGCGCAGGTGGGCCTCCGGGATGAACAACGGGAAGTACGCGTTCTGGGCGCCGGCGGCCTTGATCCGGGCGTCCATCTCGGCCTGCATCCGCTCCCAGATGGCGTACCCGGCCGGCCGGATCACCATGGTGCCCCGTACCGGCCCGTTCTCGGCCAGCTGGGCCTTCGCGACCACGTCCTGATACCAGCGCGGGAAGTCTTCCGACCGGGGAGTGAGCACACGTGCCATGACCGCACATCCTAGTCAATGCAGCACCCGACCGCGCAGCACGATCCGGCGCGGCGCCCGCACCACCCGCAGGTCGGTGCGCGGGTCCGTGTCGTACGCGACCAGGTCGGCCAGGCCGCCGTGTGCCAGTCCCGGGAACCCCAGCCACTCCCGGGCCCCCCATGAACCGGCCCGCAGCACGTCGGCCGGCGCCATCCCGGCCTGTGTGTGCAGCCGCAGCATCTCCTCGGCGGCCAGCCCGTGCGCGATCCCACCGCCCGCGTCGGTGCCGACATAGACCGGCACTCCCGCCTCGACCGCGGCCCGCACCACCGACGGGAACCGGTCGGCCAGCGCCCGCATGTGGCCGGCGTAGGTCGGGAACCTTGCCTCCGCCCGATCCGCGATCTCCCCGAACGTGGCGACGTTGAGCATGGTCGGCACCAGCGCGGTGCCGCGCCGGGCCAGCTCGTCGATCAGGTCGGTCGACAGCCCGGTACCGTGCTCCACGCAGTCGATGCCGGCTCGGACGAGCGTGGCCACCGCCTCCTCGGCGAACGTGTGGGTGGTCATCCGGACCCCGGCGGCGTGCGCGGCGGTGACCGCTCCGGCCAGGGTGTCCGGGTCCCAGGCCGGGGCCAGGTCGCCGACGTCCCGGTCGATCCAGTCGCCGACCAGCTTTACCCAGCCGTTGCCGGCCGCCGCCTGCGCGGTGACGGTGGCGGCCACCTCGCCGGCCGGAACCTCGACGCCGATGTCCCGCAGGTAACGCTTGACCGGCGCGACGTGCCGGCCGGCGCGCGCCAGCCGGGGCACGTCCGGGTCGCCGTCCAGCTGCGGATAGGGGTACGGAGACCCGGCGTCCCGGATCGCCAGCACCCCGGCGTCCCGGTCGATCGCGGCCAGCCCCTTCGCCTCGGCCAGGCTGGTCACCGGGGCGCCGTCCGGGGTCATCCCGATGTGACAGTGGGCGTCCACCAGCCCGGGCAGGATGAACCCGCCGTCGACGATCGTCTCGGCACCTGGCACCGGTTCCGTGCTGACCCGGTCGCCGACCAACCACAGGTCCCGGGTCTCGTCCTCGGGGAGCAGCACCCCGCGTACGTGCAGCACCATGCCCGGCAGCTTACGGGTGCCGGCGGTCAGCCCACCTGCCCGTGCAGGGCCTCCCAGCGCTTGGTCAACGCGGACAGGTCCAGCGTCACCGGCCACGGGCGGTCGGTCTCGAACCGGTCGGTGGACAGGACCGGGTCGCGGTACCTCCCGGTGGCCGGGTCCAGCGTCAGCTCGGTGAGCGTGATCGGCCCGCGCCGCGGGTTGATCACCCAGTAGCAGGGGACGCCGGCCGAGGCGTACAGCTGCTGCTTCTCCTGGACCCATTTGAGGGTGTTCTCCGCCGAGAGGACCTCCACGACCAGCGCCGCGTCCTGGACCGGGACCGGGCTGCGGTCGATGTGATCCAGCCGCACGGCGGCCACGTCCGGGCGAGGCTGGTTGCGCCGGTCGACCAGCAGCGACAGCTCCACGAACGGCGCGACCCCTGGTGGGCAGTTGGCCTCGATCGCAAGCAGAACCCGGACGCTGAGATCCTGGTGGGGGCCGATGGGGGAGGTCACGACCAGCCTTCCGTTGATCAGCTCATACCGGCGGTCGCGCGGCAACCCGGCCAAGTCGTCGACCGTCCACTCCCGCCGGTCGGGCAGGCTCAGCGCCGCTGTCATCGTGTCCTCCTCCCGGACGGATGCCGCGATCCTATCAGCCGCTGTCCCCATCGGTGCGGCGCGCAAGCTTGCCGCTGTCCCCATCGCTTCGGCGCGCAAGCTTGCCGAAGTCGAGCTTCGGGGGTGCGAACCCGTCGCCGGGGGCGGCGCTCGGTTCGATCCCGGGCGGGAGCTGCGGAACGGCACCGGGGCGCCCGCCCGGCGTACGGGTGCGGGTTCCGCCACCGCTCTTCTTCTGCTTGCGCTTGTTCTTCGGCGACTTCGTCCCCTTGCGACGGCCGGCACCAGGTAGGCCCATCGCCCCGCCGACCTGCTTGAGCATCTTCTGCGCGTCGGCGAACCGGTTCAGCAGCTGGTTGACGTCCATGACGGTGTTGCCGGAACCGGTCGCGATCCGGGCCCGGCGGGAACCGTTGATAATCTTCGGGTTGCTCCGCTCGGCCGCGGTCATCGACCGGATGATCGCGGTCACCTTGTCCAGGTGGGCGTCGTCGACCTCGGCGATCTGGTCCTTCATCTGCGACATCCCCGGCATCATCCCGAGGATGTTCGCGATCGGACCCATCTTCCGCACCGCCAGCAGCTGCTCCAGGAAGTCATCCAGTGTGAACTGTTCGCCGCCGAGCAGCTTGGCGGTCATCCGCTCCTTCTGCTCATCCTCGAAGGCGGTCTCGGCCTTCTCGATGAGGGTCAGCTGATCACCCATGCCCAGGATCCGGCCGGCCAGCCGGTCCGGGTGGAAGACATCGAAGTCGTCCAGCTTCTCGCCGGTGGAGGCGAACAGGATCGGCTGACCGGTCACGTGCCGCACCGACAGTGCCGCCCCGCCCCGGGCGTCACCGTCCAGCTTGGCCAGCACTACCCCGGTGATGCCGACCCCGTCCCGGAACGCCTCCGCCGTGGTGACCGCGTCCTGGCCGACCATCGCATCGATCACGAACAGGATCTCGTCCGGGTCGGTGGCATCCCGGATCGCCGCCGCCTGCGCCATCATCTCGGTGTCCACACCGAGCCGTCCGGCCGTGTCCACGATCACGATGTCCCGCGCCTGCCGGCGGGCGTGCTCGACCGCGGCGCGGGCGACCTGCACCGGGTCGCCACTGCGCCCCGGCTCGGCGCCGGCGACGTTGCCCGGCTCCGGCGCGAACACCTCCACGCCGGCCTGATCCCCCAGCACCCGCAGCTGGTCGACCGCGTTCGGACGCTGCAGGTCGGCGGCGACCAGCAGTGGCTGGTGACCCTGCCCCTTCAGCCACCGCCCGAGCTTGCCGGCCAGGGTGGTCTTCCCGGAGCCTTGCAGGCCGGCGAGCAGGACCACGGTCGGCGGCTGCTTCGCGAACTGGAGCCGCCGGCTCTGGCCGCCGAGGATGCCGACCAGCTCCTCCTGGACGATCTTGATGACCTGCTGCGCCGGGTTCAGCGCCTGGGACACCTCGGCGCCGCGCGCCCGCTCCTTGATCGCGTTGATGAAGGTCCGGACCACCGGCAGCGCCACGTCGGCTTCCAGCAACGCCAGCCGGATCTCCCGGGCGGTGGCGTCGATGTCGGCGTCGGTGAGCCGGCCCTTGCCCCGCAGCTTGGTGAAGATCTCGGAGAGCCGGTCACTCAAGGTGGCAAACACAGTGCAACTTCCCGTGGGTCAGGTCTGGCCGGACGCGTACGAGTCGAGCGGTCGCCCGACTCCGCAAGGGTAGCCGGCGGCCGGTCCGGGCGCCCGGTCAGGCGGCTTCCGGTGCCAGCTCGACGCAGCAGGCACCGGGCCGGGGCACCAGCTCCGGGACCACGCCGGCCGCCAGCGTGTCCACCAGACCGGCGAGGAAGGCGTGGTTGAGCCCGCAGACCAGGGTGGTCTGCCGGGCGGCGAGGGCGTGGAACGGGCAGTTGTGCAGCCGCAGCCGGCCGGTGGAAGCCGGTCGGGGCTCGAACCCGAGCCCGGCCAGCACGGTCGGGAGGTCGGCCTCCCTGCCCTGCTCCTTGACGGCTGCCCCGAGGTCGCGCCCGCGCTGGTGGGCCTGCCGCCGGGCGGCCTCGGTGGCGTCGGCCGGCTCGCTGGCGACCGCGTCGGCGAGGATCTCGGCGATCAGCCGGTAGCGGCGCTCCGGAATCGTGATCGCCAGGCCGTCCGGCGCGGCCTGCTCGTACACCTTCGGCGACCGCCCCCGCCCGCGCGGCCGGTCGGTCGGCGCCTGGTAGCGGGAGCGCAGCAGCCCGGCGTCGACCAGCTTGTCGAGGTGGAACGCGGCCAGGCCACGCGAGATGTGCTGGGCGTGGGCCGCCTCCTCCCGGGTCACCGGGTGATCCTGCTGCCGGACGTAGTCGTACAGCGCCCGCCGAGAGCTGTCGACGAGTGCGGCCGCGGCGCTCCATCGGTCTTCCACTCCGGCCAGATTATCACCAGCGAAGGTGCTTGAAATTCTGTCCCGGCTGGGGCAGGATGATCCATTAGAAACAACGTCCGTTGGTGATAACTGGCGCGGGAGGGTGCTGCGGTGCTACCGATGGAGCAGGCCAAGCGGCCAATCACGGGGATGGCCGGTCGGTACGGTCATCCGCTGCACCCGGCGCTGGTCGCCGTGCCAATCGGGGCCTGGGTCGCCAGCTTCGTCTTCGATCTCGCCTCGCAGGTGGTGTCCGACCCGGCGGCGCTGGCGACCGGCTCCCGGTGGCTGATCGCCGTCGGGGTGCTCGGCGCACTGGCGGCCGCCACCATCGGCCTGCTGGACCTGCTCGGCCTGCCGACCGGCACCCGGGTCTTCCGCACCGCGATCGTGCACATGTCGCTGATGCTCACGGTGGTGACCGCGTACGCGGTCGGGTTCGCCCTGCGCGATCCGGACCCGACCGGGCCGGTCCCGGCCGGACTGCTGGCGCTGTCCGCCGCCGCACTGGCCACGCTTACCGCCGGGGCCTACCTCGGCGGCATGCTCGCCTACCGCTACGGCGTCCGGGTGGCCGACGAGACCACCCAGGCCGACGGATACCAACCCCTGTCCACTGACGTGAAGGAGTCCTGATGGGAGTCGCCGCACTGGTCACCTGGCTGGTCACCGCCGTAGGCGGGTTCGCCATGCTCGGCATCTGGCTGACCCGGGGCGGTCACCGCACCGGCGGCGACAGCCGCCTGGCGCCCGGCCTGCTGTTCAGCCACGCCGCCCTGGCCGCGGCCGGCCTGGTGGTCTGGATCGTCTACCTGATCGCGGGCGGCGATGCGCTGGCCTGGGTGGCGTTCGTGCTCCTGCTCCCGGTGGCCCTTCTGGGGTTCACGATGTTCGGGCGCTGGCTCTCGTCCCGCCACACCACTGCCGTCGAGAGCCGGTTCCCGGTCACGATCGTGCTCGGCCACGGCGTGCTCGCGGCCACCACCCTGGTCCTGGTGCTGCTCACCGCCGCCGGCGTCGGCTGATCTGGCGCCGAACGCCCCGTTGATCCACACGATCATCCGGACACGGTAGTCGTCCGGGCCTACCCGGCGGCGGCGAGCACGGCGGCCTCGACCCGTTCCCGCTCGGCCGGGTCCGACCACTTGCCGACCAGGTAGAACGCGTCCACCACATCCGCCCCGAGGGTGGAGATCCGGGCCGCCCGCACCTGCGCCCCGGCCCGGTCGAGCGCGGTCGCCACCCGGAACAGCAGGCCGGGCGCATCCGCGGCGCGCAGCTCCAGCACCACCGCGTCGGTGGCCGCGTCCCCGTGCCAGACCACCCGCGGCGGCGCGCCGGAGCCAGGCGACTGGCCCGGCTGCCGCAGCACCGACCCATTTCCGGTGGCGGCCCGCCGCAGGTCGGCGGCGAGCGCCGTCGGGTCCACCCCGATCCCGTACCGCGGCTGTACCACGAACTCCACCAGCGCCCGCCCGTCCACCACGGCGGCGTCCGCGCTGACTACGTCCAGCCGGTGTGCCGCCAGGCTGCCGGCCACGGCGGCCAGCAGCCCGCGCTGGCCGGCCGCCGCCACCGCCACCCGATCCCCCGCCACCCGCACCGCCGGCAGCGGGCCGGCGACCAGCCCCGGGTCCGGCGTCACCGGAGTCGGCAGCTCCCCGTCGCGCAGCGCCCGCCGGACCCGGCCGACCAGCTCGGCCACCAGCCGTCCCTTCCAGTCCGACCAGGCGGCCGGGCCGGTCGCCGCCGCGTCCGCCCGGGCCAGTGCGTGCAGCAGGTCCAGCGTGCCCGGGTCCCCGACCAGGTCGGCCACCCTGGCGATGGTCACCGGGTCGGACAGGTCCCGCCGGGTGGCGGTGTCCGGCAGCAGCAGGTGCCACCGGACCAGCCGGGACACCACCGCCACGTCGGCCGGGCGGAGCCCGATCCGGCGCGCGACCGCCGCCGCCACCGGCACACCGGCCTGGCAGTGATCACCCGGCAGGCCCTTGCCCACGTCATGCAGCAGCGCGCCGAGCAGCAGCAGATCCGGCCGCGGCACCTCCCGGGTGAACCGGGCCGCCTCGGCCGCCGCCTGCACCAGGTGCCGGTCCAGCGTGAACCGGTGCACCGGGTGGTGTTGGGGCGCGCCCCGCAGCCGCCGCCACTCCGGCAGCCAGCCGACCACCAGCCCGTACCGGTCGCAGGTCTCCCAGGTCGGCACCAGCGCCGGGCCCGATCCGAGCAGGCTCAGGAACGCGTCCCGGGCCGCGCCCGGCCATGGCTGCGGCAGCGGCGGGCAGTAGCTGGCCAGCCATTCGCAGGTGGCGCGGGCGATCGGCAGGCCGGCGGAGGCGGCCGCCGCGGCCACCCGCAGCGGCAGGGTCGGGTCCGGCCGGGGCCCGATCGCGGCCCGGGCCAGCACCGCCTCCCCCTCGTACGCCACCACGTCCCGGGCCACCGGCCGGCGCTGCGGGCGGCGTTCCGGCCCGGGACCGCGACCGGCCGGCCAGCGGCGCACCGCCCGCCAGGCGTCGTCCAGCGCATGGGCGACGGTACGCGCGTCGGTGGAAACCCGGCGCAGCAGGGCATCCCGGTCGGCCAGCCCCAGCCGCGCCGCCACCGCACCGGCCTCGGCCGCGTACAGCCGGTCCACCCGCCGCCCCGCGGCCAGGTGCAGCGCGTCCCGCACGTCCAGCAGCCGGGTGTACGCGGCCCGGACCGCCGGACGGAACGAGTCAGCCACTCCCGCGTACCCGATCCCGCGCAGCACCCCGACATCGCGCAACCCGCCGGCGGCCTGCTTGAGGTCGCCCTCCAGCAGGAAGGCCAGCTCCCCGTGCCGGCGGTGGCGCTGCCGGGTCGCCTCCCGCAGCCGGGGCAGCGCCCGCCCGGCGACCCGCCGCCACTGCTCCCGCGCGGCCGCCGCCAGCTCCCCAGCCAGTTTCGCGTCGCCGGCGACCAGCCGGGCATCCAGCAGCCCGAGCCCGACCGCCGGGTCGTCCCGCGCCACCGACAGCGACTCGGCCACCGTCCGCACCGCGTGATCCAGTCTCAGCCCGGCATCCCAGATCGGGTACCAGATCCGGGACGCCAGCTCCCCGACCCCGGCCACCTCCGCGTGCACCAGCACCAGGTCCAGGTCACCCGCCGGCGCGCACTCCCGCCGCCCCAGCCCACCGACCGCGACCAGCGCCACCCCCTCCGGCAGTCCGGTCGCGAGCCCGGCCAGGAACCGGTCGAGCGCCGCCGCCCGCGCAGCCCGGGCGGCGGCGCCCACCCCCTCACTGGGCGGGATCAGAGCGCGTCGATTCCGCGCTCACCGGTACGGACCCGGACCACCTCCTCGACATCGGTGACCCAGACCTTGCCGTCCCCGATCTTCCCGGTCCGGGCGGCGGAGACGATAGCGTCGACCAGCTTCTCGACGTCCAGCTCGTCGGTCACCACCTCCAACCGGATCTTCGGCAGGAACTCCACCGCGTACTCGGCGCCCCGGTAGACCTCGGTGTGTCCCTTCTGCCGCCCGTACCCCTGCACCTCGCTCACGGTGAGTCCGGCCACGCCAAGCGCGTGCAGGGCGTCCTTCACCGGGTCGAGCTGGTGCGGCTTGATGACCGCGGTCACCAACTTCATGGCCATTCCCTCCATCCGACGAACGCTAACCGGCGACCTTCTCGGACGCGGACCGAGCCGGCTCGGCAGCCGGGGCAGCGGCCGGCTGTGCGCCGGTGCCCGCCCCGACCAGCGACGGGCCGGTGGCCGAGAAGTCGTAGCCGGACTCCGCATGCTCGTGCAGGTCGATACCTTCGACCTCCACCTCCGGCGCGACCCGGAACCCGATGGTCTTCTCGATCACGATCCCGATCAGCCAGGCGACCACGAACGAGTACGCCGCGACCGCGAGCACTCCGACCGCCTGCACCCCGAGCAGGCTGACGCTGCCGCCGTACAGCAGCCCGGTCTCGCCGGCCACCAGCGCCCCCTGCTCGTCGAGCACCTCCACGGCCAGGAAGCCGATCAGCAGCGAGCCGACCGCCCCGCCGCCCAGGTGTACGGCGACCACGTCCAGCGAGTCGTCGTAGCCGGCCCGGTGCTTCAGGCTCACGAACAGCGAACAGACCACCCCGACGATGACACCCAGCGCGATCGCGCCCAGCGGCTCCAGGAACGCACACGCCGGCGTGATGCCGACCAGGCCGGCGACCGCCCCGGAGGCCGCCCCAAGGGTGGTGGGCTTGCCGTACCGCAGCCACTCCACGAAAATCCAGCCGAGCAGCGCCGCCGCGGTGGCGACCTGCGTGTTGAGGAACGCCACCCCGGTGACCGCGTCCGCGGCCAGCTCGGAGCCGGCGTTGAAGCCGAACCAGCCGAACCACAGCAGGGCCGCGCCGAGCAGCACCAGCGGCAGGTTATGCGGTCGCATCCGCTCCCGCGGCCAGCCGACCCGCCTGCCCAGCACCAGCGCCAGCGCGAGCGCCGCCGCCCCGGCGTTGACGTGCACGGCCGTGCCACCGGCGAAGTCCAGCACCCCCAGCTCGCCCAGCCAGCCGCTGCCGCCCCACACCCAGTGCGCGACCGGGAAGTAGACCAGCGTCGACCACAGCACCGCGAACACCAGCCAGGCCCCGAACTTCGCCCGGTCCGCGATCGCGCCCGCGATCAGCGCGGTGGTGATGATCGC
>WHTQ01000196.1 GCA_009377645.1 Micromonosporaceae bacterium
AGGGGACGCACCGCGCGTCCCTCTATGGATCGTCGTTTCCGGATGATCCCCGTGCGTGGTGGGCTCATCTATCGCCCCTCTTCGCGTCCGCCTACAGACCTTTCACGCCCTTGATGAGTCTCGAGATCACGCCCTTGTTGATCTGTTCGTCATCCTCGACCCGCTTGCGCTCATCGTCGGCCGGAGGACCCGGCGCCGGTGGAGCCGAGGCTCCGGACGGCCGTCCCTTCGGACGATCCTCATCGAACAGCCCGGCGAGCTCTCGGACGACGGCCGCGCGATCGACGGTCGGCGCCTCTTCCCCCTCCTCCTCGTCGGAGACCTCGTCCGCAGCCGGTTCCGCCGGTGGAGAAGTGGCTTCTTCGGGGGCGGCAGTAGCGTCCTGATCGAGGAGATCGCTGAGGAAGGGGTCCTCTGCATCCCCGACGGAGACGGTCTCGGCCGCGGGCCGTTCCTCCTCCGGCCCCCCGGGCGCCTCGACCGTTTCCTCGAACGCCGGGACCTCGACCTCTGCCTGGGGCTCCGGGGCGACCTCGAGAACGTCCCTGAGGTCGGGGGTTGTGTCCGGGGCCGCCGTGACTTCCACGTCCTCTGGCACCCCGCCCTCATCGACGGCGACTTCGTCTTCAGGAGCCACTCCCGGGACGACCTCGTCCGCGCTCACGTCGAACTCGCCCCCGAGCGTCTCGTCTTCAACGACCCCGATCTCGGGGCCGACGTCCGCCGGCTCCGCTTCGACCTCGGGGGCGGCCACCTCTTCCGGGCCGGGCTCGTCGACCGGTTCCGCGGCCGCGACCTCTGGTTCGACCGCGCCGGCGGCAGCTTCGGCCAGGAAGTCGGCCAGGTCCCCTCCCGGCTCCGGTTCCGCGACCGCGACTTCGACCTCGGGCTCCGCTTCGACCTCGAACTCGGATCGCGCCTCGGCCTCGGCCTCAGGCTCGAGCGCGGGCTCCGCGACCTCGAGCGCCGGCTCCGGTTCCGCGACCTCCAGCGCGGGCTCCTCGAACGCGGGCTCCTCGAACTCGAGCGCGGGCTCCTCGAGCGCGGGCTCCTCGACCTCGAGCAGGGGCTCTTCGACCTCGGCCTCGGCGGCCTCCGCGGCGGCGACCGACGCCTCGTGATCGACCTCGACGAGTCCCGCCGACACCAGGCCGTACAGGATCTTCATCGTCTCGAAGTCGTCCTTGCCGATCATCCGTCCGATCTCGCCGAGGGTGCGCGACCCGTCCACCAGGACGAGCGCACGCCATTCCTCGGGCGTGATGTTGATCTCTGCCGCGCCCTCGGGCGGGGTCTTGGCCATCGTCAGGACGGCGTGCTCGCCGGGGATCTTGCGCTGGATGACCTCCAGCTCGTCAAGGCGGCGGGAGGCCTCCATGATCAGGTTCTCGACGCTGACGGAGATCGGTACCTCGACCTCGAGCTCGGCCCCCGTCTCCCAGGTGAACTCACCGAGGTCCCATCGGAGGAGGTCGAAGACGGCATCCTCGATCTGCTGCGCGACGGAAGCCTCGATCTGGTCGGAGGTGACCATCCCCGACTCGATCATGATGTCCCCGACGCGCCGGCCCGTCTGAGCGTGCGTGTCGAGGGCCTTGTTCAGCTGAGACTCGGTCAGGGCG
>WHTQ01000151.1 GCA_009377645.1 Micromonosporaceae bacterium
CACCACATCTGGGTGATCGCCTCGGACGGGGACATCGAGGAGGGGATCAGCCACGAGGCCAGCGCGCTGGCCGGGCACCAGCAGCTGGGCAACCTGGTGGTGATCTACGACGACAACCAGATCTCGATCGAGGACGACACCCGGGTCGCGCTCAGCGAGGACGTGCCGGCCCGGTACGCGGCGTACGGGTGGCACGTGCAGACCGTCGACTGGCGCACCGGCCCCCCGGACCAGGGCGGCTACCACGAGGACGTGGCGGCGCTGCACCGGGCGCTGCTGGCGGCGAAGGCGGAGACCGGGCGGCCCTCGTTCATCGCGCTGCGCACGATCATCGGCTGGCCGGCACCGACTAAGCAGAACACCGGCAAGGCCCACGGCTCGGCGCTGGGCGCCGAGGAGGTCGCCGCCACCAAGCGGATCCTCGGGTTCGACCCGGATGTGGACTTCGCCGTCGAGGGCGAGGTGCTGACGCACGTGGGCACGGTCCGGGACCGGGGCAAGCACGCCCGGGCCCAGTGGCAGGAGCGGTTCGACGCCTGGGCGGCCGCCGATCCAAAGCGGCTGGCGCTGCACCGGCGGATGGCCACCCGGAGCCTGCCGGCGGGCTGGGCCGACCCGCTGCCGGTGTTCCCGCCCGATCCCAAGGGCATGGCCACCCGGGCCGCCTCGGGGAAGGTGCTCGACGCGCTCGCCGGGGTGCTGCCGGAGCTGTGGGGCGGCTCGGCCGACCTGGCCGAGAGCAACAACACCACCATGACCGGCCAGCCGTCGTTCCTGCCGACCGGGCATGCGACCAAGCTGTTCCCCGGCCACCCGTACGGCCGGGTGCTGCACTTCGGGGTCCGCGAGCACGCGATGGGGGCGATCCTGAACGGGATCGCGCTGCACGGCGGCACCCGCCCGTACGGCGGCACCTTCCTGATCTTCAGTGACTACATGCGCCCGGCGGTGCGGCTGGCCGCGCTGATGAAGCTGCCGGTGATCTACGTGTGGACCCACGACTCGGTCGGGCTGGGCGAGGACGGGCCCACCCACCAGCCGGTCGAGCACCTGAGCGCGCTGCGGGCGATCCCGGGCCTGGACCTGGTCCGGCCCAGCGACGCCAACGAGACGGTCTGGGCGTGGCGGATGGCGCTGGAGCACACCGACCGGCCGACCGCGCTGTGCCTGACCCGGCAGCCGCTGCCGGTGCTGGACAGGTCTGAGCTGGCCGAGGGGGACGGGCTGGCCGGGGCGGACGGGCTGGTCCGGGGCGGCTACGTGCTGGCCGAGGCGTCCGGCGACGGTGGTCCGGCGGTGATCCTGATCGGCACCGGCTCCGAGGTCTCGCTCTGCCTGGCGGCCCGGGAACGGCTGGAGGCCGACGCGGTGCCCACCCGGGTGGTGGCGATGCCGTGCCAGGAATGGTTCCGGGCGCAGGACCCGGCGTACCGGGAGTCGGTGCTGCCGGCCGCGGTGCGGGCCCGGGTCAGCGTGGAGGCGGCGGTGGCGATGTCCTGGCGGGACCTGGTCGGGGACGCCGGGCGGTGCGTCAGCCTGGAGCACTTCGGCGCCAGCGCACCGTACCAGGTGCTCTTCGAGCAGTTCGGGTTCACCGCCGAGGCGGTGGTGGCGGCGGCCCGGGAGTCGCTGCGAGACGTATCCGGAGGGGCGTGAGGGTGATGACTGACCGACTTGCCGAGCTGTCCGCCACCGGGGTGGCGGTGTGGCTGGACGACCTGTCCCGGCAGCGGCTGGCCACCGGCTCGCTGGACCAGCTGCGCCGGGAGCAGCACGTGGTCGGGGTCACCTCGAACCCGACCATCTTCGCCAAGGCGTTGGCCGGCTCGGACGTCTACGCCGGGCCGCTGCGCGAGCTGGCGGTGCGCGGGGTCGGCGTGGACGAGGCCGCTCGCATGATCACCACGTACGACGTCCGGTGGGCCTGCGACGTGCTGCACCCCGCCTACGACGCCACCGGCGGGGTGGACGGCCGGGTCTCGATCGAGGTCGACCCGCGGCTGGCGTACCAGACCGAGGCGACCATCGCCGAGGCGAAGGCGCTGTGGTGGCTGGTGGACCGGCCGAACCTGTTCGTCAAGATCCCGGGCACCGAGCCCGGGCTGCCGGCGATCACCGAGTCGCTGGCCGCCGGGCTCAGCATCAACGTCACGCTGATCTTCTCGCTGGAGCGGTACGAAGGGGTGATGGACGCCTTCCTGACCGGGCTGGAGCGGGCCCGGCAGGCCGGCCACGACCTGTCCACGATTGGGTCGGTCGCCTCGTTCTTCGTCTCCCGGGTGGACACCGAGGTGGACCAGCGGCTGGCCAAGCTGGACGGCACCGAGCCACTGCGGGGCAAGGCGGCGGTCGCGAACGCCCGGCTGGCGTACCAGCGCTACCAGCGGGTGTTCACCTCGGACCGGTGGCGGGCGCTGGCCGACGCCGGCGCCCGGCCGCAGCGACCACTGTGGGCCTCCACCTCGGTGAAGGACCCGGCCTACCGGGACACCGCCTATGTGGAGCAGCTGATCGCACCGGGGGTGGTGAACACGATGCCGGAGGAGACCCTGCGGGCGTACGCGGACCACGGCCAGACCCGGCCGGACACGGTCACCGGGGAGTACCGTTCGGCCCAGCAGGTGCTCGACGACCTGGCCCGGGCCGGCGTCGACTACGACGACGTGGTGGCGACCCTGGAGCGGGAGGGCGTGGAGAAGTTCGAGGCGAGCTGGCGGGCGCTGCTCGAAACTGTGGACGACCAGCTGGGAGCGGTCCGGTGACCGTCGTGGACAGCGGGAGAACCGAGGCGGCCGCCGGGCTGGCGGTCTGGGGGGCGGACGCGGTGCCCGGCGCCGCGGCGGTGCGGGCCGGGCTGGTCGCCGACCAGGTGCCCGGGCTGCTGGCGGCCAAGGACCCGACCCTGTGGGGCCCGGAGGCCGAGCCGGAGGCCCGGATCCGGCTCGGCTGGCTCGACACCGCCGGCCGCAGCCGGGCGATGCTCCCGCAGCTGGCCGAGCTGGCCGACGAACTGTCCGACCTGGACCACGTGGTGCTGGCCGGGATGGGCGGCTCGTCGCTGGCCCCCGAGGTGATCGCCCGGACCTTGGACCGGCCGCTGACCGTGCTCGACACCACCGACCCGCACCAGCTGCGGGCGGCGCTGGCCGACCGGCTGGACCGGACCGTGGTGGTGGTGTCCAGCAAGTCCGGCACCACTGTGGAGACCGACAGCCACCGGCGGGCGTACTGGCAGGCGTTCCGGGACGCCGGCCGGTCCGAGGCGGAGACCGCCCGGCGGTTCGTGTTCGTCACCGACCCGGGGTCGCCGCTGGCCGGGGCCGCGCGCGAGCTGGGGTCGGTGGTGCTGCCGGCCGACCCGGACGTGGGCGGGCGGTACTCCGCACTGACCGCGTTCGGGCTGGTGCCGGCGGCGCTGGCCGGAGTGGACGTGGCCGAGCTGCTGGACCAGGCCGAGGCGCTGCTGCCGTCGCTGTCCGGGCCGGACGACAACCCGGCGCTGGCGCTGGCCGCGGCGCTGGGCGCCCGCGGCACCGGGCCGGTCGCGCTGGTCGAGGACGGGACCGGGATCGTCGGGCTGGCCGACTGGGCCGAGCAGCTGCTGGCCGAGTCCACCGGCAAGCGGGGCCGCGGGTTGCTGCCGGTGGTGGTCGAGGCCCCGGACGCGCCCGGTGCCACCGGCGACGGAGTGCTCACCGTGACGGTGGGCGGCTCGCTGCTGACCGGCGTGGTGGCCGGCGGCGGGGTGCGGCCGCACGTGGCGGTCAACGGCCCGCTGGGGGCGCAGTTCCTGGCCTGGGAGCTGGCCACCGCGCTGGCCTGCCGGGTGCTCGGCATCAACCCGTTCGACCAGCCCAACGTGGCCGAGTCCAAGCAGAACACCGACGCCATCCTGGCCGCCGGCCAGCCGGCCGACCAGCCGTCCGCGACCGACGACGCGGTCGAGATCCACGGGGCCGGCCTGCCCGGGGCCGGCGGCACCGTACCGGAGGCGCTGGCCGGGCTGCTCGCCGGCGTGCCGGGCGACGGCTACCTGGCGGTGATGGCCTACCTGGACCGGCACGGCGACGCCGACGTCGCCCAGCTGCGGGCGGCGCTGGCCCGGGCCACCGCCCGCCCGGTCACGTTCGGCTGGGGGCCGCGGTTCCTGCACTCCACCGGGCAGTATCACAAGGGCGGCCCGCCGGTCGGGTCCTTCCTGCAGATCACCGGCGCGGTCGATGACGACCTGGCGGTGCCCGGCCGCCCGTACACATTCGGGGCGCTGCAGGCCGCCCAAGCCGCCGGGGACCGGAAGGCGGTGGCCGGTCGGGGAAGGCCGGTGCTGCGGCTGCACCTGCGGGACCGGGCGGCCGGCATCGCCCAGCTGCTGGCCGCGGCGCGGGAGCTGTCTCCGGCCGTGGTGGACCGGTGAACCCGCTGCGGGACCCGCAGGACCGGCGGCTGCCGCGGATCCCGGAGCCGTGCGCGCTAGTGATCTTCGGAGTCACCGGCGACCTGGCCCGCAAGAAGCTGATCCCGGCCGTCTACGACCTGGCCAACCGGGGCCTGCTGCCGCCCGGGTTCGTGGTGCTCGGCTTCGCCCGCCGGGACTGGGACCATGGCGTGTTCGCCCAGCTGGTGCGGGAAGCGGCCGAGCAGCATGCCCGCACCCCGTGGCGGGAGGAGGTGTGGCAGCGGCTGGCCGGCAGCATCCGGTTCGTGAGCGGTTCGTTCGACGACGACACGGCCTTCGACCGGCTCGCCGACCTGCTCGACGAGCTGCGCACCAGCCACGACATCCCGGGCAACGCGGCGTTCTACCTGTCGACCCCCCCGGCCGGGTTCCCGACCGTGCTCAAGCAGCTGGCCCGCACCGGGATGGCCGACAACCAGCGGGCCGGCGGCTGGCGCCGGGTGGTGGTGGAGAAGCCGTTCGGCCACGACCTGGCCTCCGCGCACGAGCTGAACGGCCTGGTCGACGAGGTGTTCACCCCGGCCGACGTGTTCCGGATCGACCACTACCTCGGCAAGGAGACGGTGCAGAACCTGCTCGCGCTGCGGTTCGCGAACACCCTGTTCTATCCGGTGTGGAACAACGGGTACGTGGACTCGGTACAGATCACGATGGCCGAGGACGGCGGGATCGGCTCCCGGGCCGGGTTCTACGACACCGCCGGGGCGGCCCGGGACGTGCTCCAGAACCACCTGCTGCAGCTGCTGACGCTGCTGGCGATGGAGGAGCCGACCAGCTTCGACGCCGACGAGATCCGGTACGAGAAGCTGAAGGTGCTGCGGGCGATCTCGCTGCCGGACGACATCGCGGCCGGGACCGTCCGCGGCCAGTACCGGCAGGGCTGGGTGGCCGGCCAGCGGGCCCCCGGCTACCTGGAGGAGAAGAACGTGCCGGCCGGCTCCACCACCGAAACCTACGTGGCGGTGCGGCTGGGGATCCAGAACCGGCGGTGGGCCGGGGTGCCGTTCTACGTTCGGGCCGGCAAGCGGCTGCCGCGCCGGGTGACCGAGCTGGCGGTGCTGTTCCGGCGGGGCCCGCACCTGCCGTTCCAGGCCACCGACGTGGAGATGCTCGGCCACAACCAGCTGGTGATCCGGGTGCAGCCGGAGGAGGGCGTGGTGTTGAAGTTCGGGTCGAAGGTGCCGGGCACCGCGATGGAGCTGCGGGACATCGCGATGGACTTCCAGTACGGCGAGGCGTTCACCGAGTCCAGCCCGGAGGCGTACGAGCGGCTGGTGCTGGACGTGCTGATCGGCGACAGCAC
>WHTQ01000002.1 GCA_009377645.1 Micromonosporaceae bacterium
GCAGAGCCGGCGGGGACGGCGGACTAGAAGCCCTTCGCGTCCTCAAACGGCGCCTCTCCGACGTCATCTACCAAGCCCTACGCGCCGACCTCAACGCCCGGGAACCAACCGCCGCTTGACAGAGGAGCAATCCACAGTCCCTCTGTGGGGCTGCACAGCTCTAGACCGCTGGCATGTGGGACGCGCCTTAGCTTGATCGCGATCGGACGAACGTCGAAGCCGTACGTGAGGCAACTCGCGGAATCGCAAGTCTAGTCTGGGCAGGGTGTTAGATGTGTGCGAATTATGGCGTCGTGACAGTGGCTCGTATGCCGCGGGAGACGGTGATCTCGCCGGTCCTGGTCAGCTCGGCGACGGCGCGGTGGGCGGTGCCTGCGGCGACGTCGTAGCGTTCCATCAGCTCGGCGTGGGTTGGTAGTGGGTCGCCGGGCTTGAGTGCGCCGCAGGTGATCGCGGCTCGGAGGTCGGCGGCGATCCGCAGGTACGGTGCTGAGGTCTCGGTGACCGGCTCGGGCGATGCGAGGAGCGCACCTGCCTTGTCGATGGTGATCGGCGGGGGTGGCATCCGGCTGGCGAGTATCCCGGCGGCGCGCTGGTGGCTCCATGGCAGTCCGTGGGTTACGGAAGTGGCTGCTGACGTCGTCCGGTCGCGTGGTCGGGGCCGAGGATCCATTCGAGGGTGCGGGCGATTCCGCGTGCCCAGTCTGGGTGGATGGTGTCGGTGAGGCCGAAGATCGGGTCTTCGACGTTGTAGGTGATCGCGGTGGTGGCGACGCGTACCTGCTGCTGCGCGGATAGGGTCGCGGGACGGAGCTGGCGGGTGAGGGGGTCGTTGTCGACCATGCCGGCGATCCAAGAGGGTGTGGCAAGCACGGCGGCGAGGTAACGGTCGTCTTGTGCGGCGTGGTAGCGGCGGACGGCTTCGTCGAGCATGGTGGCGAACTCCTCGAAGGAGACGCCGAGCCGGTCGAGTGGCACTGCGGTTCCCATTGGTCGAGGGTCCCAGGAGAGTACGACACCAGGTTAAGACTGGCCACCGGCCACGCAATGACGACCGTTATCGGGCGGGGCGTCGATCGCCTGTTGATCTGCTACCATACGGCGAGGAGCACGTCTGCACGTCCTGTGACCATCCGGTCGAGGGCCTCGGCCCCGACCAGAAGGGGTGCAGTGTGCCCGGTGTCGAGCTGTCGCAGGCTTTGGACGCCCGCGCCTTCCTGCTCGCGGCCAGCGTACTTGTGTTGGGTAGAGTCCTCATCGTCTGGATCGCCTTGCGCGGTACGCAGCCAGCCGACCGCCCAGAGATTCTCAAGGCATTGGCTAGCGTGTTTGCGTGGCGACGACGGTAGAGCCGACTCGCCCTGGTCAAGCATGACGCCGTCATCCACGCTGGGCATCGAGGTCGGGGTGGGTAGTGGCGCGCCGGTGGTGCCGTGGCTGGTGGTCTGTGGCAGCTGGAATGGTCGAGGCGTTCGCTGTGCGGATCCGGCCCGCCGGTACGGTTTGCGGCCAACGCCGTCGCGTTGAGGCACAAGATGAAAGAGGGCTGGAGTCGATGCCGGAGGACCGAGTCGAACCGCGACCCGGCCGGCATCCGGTACGGCCTCCTGCCCGTGCCTGGTCTTGCACGCGTGAGCGGTAGTGCGCTCTTCCTCAACAGCGGCACGCGCTGGTTGGGAACCCGCTACGATAACGGGCCACCAGGTCATTCAGGCCAGCGATGGGCGGGGGCTGGGCATTCGGTATAGGGCGTTTAGGCCGGTGGTATCGCGATGATCGGTCCGCCGCCTTCCAGGCCCGCGTAGAGCGCCGGCTGGGCGGTGAGGATCGGGCGGTCGCCGTCGATCGCGGCCAGCACGGCGGACGCGGCGTCGAGGCGGCCAACCGTGTCGTAGGCTGCGGCCAGCGCTCTCCAACTGTCAGGCGCCACCGGTGTGACCGCGGTGGCAGGATGCGCGACCAGGTAGTCCAGCAGGTCGGTATCGGTGATGGCGCGATTGGCCTCGACCAGGCACAGCACCGGTAGGCCGACCGCGGCCTGCTCGGCGTCTACTTCTCCGATGACCTCGCCGACGTCGATCGATCTGCGGGTGAAGGCGATGATCGCGGAGGCGTCTAGCAGGACGTGGACGGGCCGGCCGCTCACGCGGTGCGCGGTGGTAGGCCGATCTGCTCGCGCAGGCGCGTCCACCGTTCCGGGGTCCACCGTGCGTGGGCTTCGGCGAGGCGCTGGCGGGCGCGGGCCTTGCCGTCCTCGGTGATGGTGATCCCGGCCGCGTCCAGCAGCGCGGACACGTCCGCGTCGGAGCCGGGTCGGGGCTGGTTCACGCCTCCCAGGATAGCCGGTCGGGTCATGGTTCCGCACCGGTCGCCGACTGGGAACGAAACCAGCCCTCAGCCAGCCAGAGAAGCTCCACAGGATTCCCAGGTCCGGTAGTCCAGCCCGGCTCAGGCCGGCTTGACGTAGGTTCCGCGCTGCGGCACGGTGACGACCAGGCCGCGCTCAACCAGCAGCGCGACGGCACGTCGGGCGGTACCGCGGGAGACGCCATGCTCCTGCTGTAGCCGTGACTCGCTCGGGATCGCTGCGCCGGACGCGATGCCGCCAGACTTGATCTCCGCTGCGAGCAGATCGGCGACCTGCACGTAGAGCGGCGTCGGCGACATCGGATCAACCATGATCCAACCGTAGAACGAGCATAAACGTGCAGGTCATGCGGTACGTTCTGTACGTCCTAGACGTGCTGAACGTTTTCAGTTAGGGTGTCTGGTATTCCCTGGGGTCGCCGCTGCGCGACGCCCGGCGGTTTCACACCTGGGCGAGTCAAGGGAGGTACGACCGTGGAAGTGGAGGCGACGACGGGTCGAGTGGTGGTCGACGGGCCGACGCTGCGTTCGGCCCGGGTCAGCCAAGATGTGCCGCTGCGGCGGATCGCCCGTACGGCCGGGATGAGCCACGGCCACCTGAGCAAGGTAGAGCACGGTGAGCACGGGCGGCCGGTCACGCCGGCGATCTTGTATGCGTACGAGAAGTGCCTCGGTATCAAGATCGCCGAGGCCGTCGGGTCCGGGGAGCTGGCGCAAGAGCACCGACCCAAGCAAGGCAAGGACTGGCGGCCCGGTCAGCTCAGCGACTTTCAGCGGCGGGCGTGGCGCTCGCAGGTGGCCGCGGTGGGCGCCGGCGGGTCGGTCGGGATGCCGCTTGACCGGCTGTTACACAGCGCCGGTCAGGTCAGGGTCGCCCGGCCGGTCACCGACGGGCTGCGGGTCCCGCTGGAGCGGGTCGCCGCGGTGCTGGAGGAGGCGGGAGACCTAGCCGGGGCGGTGGCGCATGCGCTGCTGTGGTGGGTGATCCGGCTGCGGGCCGACGTGGACGCCGACCCGCTGGTCCACGCGGTAATGGCCCGGTTGGCCCGCCGGGCAGCCCGCGAGGCGTACACGGCCAGCCGGCACGAGTCCGCTCGAGTGCTGTGGCTGCTGGCGCTGGAGGCCGCCACCGCCGCCGACCATCCAGACCTGCGCGCCCTGGTGCTGGCCGACATCGCCGCGCACCATGTCGACGTTGGATACCACGAAGACGCGCTGATCACGCTGCGGGCAGCCGAGGGCGACGAACGCATCAGCGAGGAAACCCGCGCCGCACTCAAGACAGTGCGGTCCGGGCTTGAGCCGGACCCGTCGTGATCGGGCTGCCGCGCGAGCATTGTGAAAGTCGGGGTTCCTCGGCGCTTGTAGTCCACGCCAATATCGAGCAGGAGGTGGTCCCTACGAGGCGGTGGCATTGCCGTCTCAGCGCTGTCTACCAGGTACTTTACCGCCGCAAGCCGTAGCTCCACGGTCATCGCGCGGCGGTAGTTCGCTCCACGAATGGCTTTACGAAGTGACTGGCGTCAGCTCTGGATCAGTGGTCCCTGCGTCGGTGGCTCGCGACGCACTAACCGCCCATGCTCGTCTCCCCGGGGGTCGGTGATCCGGGCCTGAGCTGCGAACCTCCCCGTATCGTGATCTTGTGGCGAGGCTTGTCCGGGTGCGGCACACCCGGGACCGGCGGTGGCGGGTGGAGGTCCGCGCCGACGGCCTGGTGGACTGATCCACCTCGTCGCCCTGGTGCTGCGCCGAGCCTCCCTGGAACAGGTAGGCAAGCGGCTAGCCGACGAAGGCATCACCGGCGAGGAGCTGGTCGAGGACTAGACCCCCTCACGGTCTCGGGGCCAGCGATCGACAGGTCACCGGCTCTGCCGTCCTGATACACCTGTACGATGCGTCTGTGGATGCGACGGAGGCGGAGCTGGTCGGGCGGACGCCCCGGCCGCCCATGGTCGCGGTGATGCTGCTGGACGAACAGTTGCCGGCAGCGCTGCTGGTCTGGGCCCGGTCCGAGGACGGCTGGCGGGCCGGGCTCTGCTACCCTACCGCCGCTGGCACAGCCCAGCGGCGCTGGTGACCACGTGGGCGCCAGCGGTGCGGGTCAGCCCCCACCCGGTGGCCGACTACCGCCGCGTGCCACGGGTTCGCGTTAGCGGTGATCCGAGCCACTGGCCGGCCCTGCCGCCGGCCTACCCCGGCGCCGGCGAGCAGTGGCTGGCCTCCCACCAGCACCTCGTCTTCGGAGACACGCCGAGGTAGCGATGCGGCCGGCGGTCGGGTTCTGGGCGCCCGCGCGGTGTGTGGGATGCTGATGCACGGTTGTTCGTTACGGTCAGGAGTTGAGTTGGGTTCGAACGCCGAATACACGCCGCTCTTGCGCGGGATTGGCTTCGCCGGGTATCGGTCGTTTGCGACCTGGCAGGAGTTTCTTTTCCCGACCAAGGTGACGGTGTTAGCCGGGATCAACAACAGTGGAAAGTCGAACGTTCTGCGGTTCCTTCAAGCTGTTATGCCTACGCTCGCCAGCGGTCGAACGTTGAACCAGCCGGGCCCCAGACGTCCAGAACTAGACGATCTCGATCGTCCGCGCGGCTTCAAACGGACCTCGACACTGGAGGTCGGCGTCCCTGTCAGGCTCGGAACGCTCGGCGAACGCCAGGACCTTGCGAAGAGCCAGGGACGCATCCGCACTCGGTCACTCGTTAACTTCCAAGAAGGCGTGATGTCCCTGCTTCGTGGAGACGACGGCGAATTTTGGTCGCGCTACGCTCTAGTCGATGGGAAGCTCGTCCCCGTACCTTCCCATGTCGAGCAGGCGGTCTCACGGTGGCCGAACTGGAACCAGAATTTCCGAGGTGCGCTCGACCTTCTAGGCGGGACTGTAAACCCCAAGGAGGTGATGCAACGCATACTCACCTCAATCGGAGGCTTTTCGTCACTTCCTGCCGTCGTCACGATCACAAGCGCGCGCCGTGTGGAGGCGACCGACGAAGTTGAGCCCGACTGGCTTTCGGGCCGCGGCATCATTCGGGCCTTGGCCTCGATCCAGAATCCGCCACACGACAAGTGGGACGACTCGCAGCCGCGGTGGGCTGCGATCAACCGGTTCGTGCGGGTCGTCCTTGGCGACTCGGATGCCTCGCTAAACGTCCCGTACGACTTCTCGACCATCCAGGTCGAGACACCTCAGCGCGTTCTTCCGCTCTCCAGCCTCGGCGGCGGTGTGGAGCAAGTCATCGTACTGGCTGCGGCAGCCACAGTGACCACCGGGTCGCTCGTCTGCGTTGAGGAGCCGGAGACGAACCTCCATCCATTGCTCCAAAAGAAGCTGGTCCGATACCTCACTAACGAGACGGACAACCAATACGTTATCGCGACGCATTCCTCTCACTTGCTTGACGACGAACGTGCGACCGCCTACCACGTGCGTCTCACCACCGGCGGCAGCGTCGCCCACCTCGCACGACGCCCACACGAACTGGTCGAAATCTGTCACGACCTTGGATACCGCCCGTCGGACCTGCTCCAGGCGAACTGCGTCATTTGGGTCGAGGGACCATCCGACCGAGTCTACATCCATCACTGGCTTGAGCTGCTCGATCCAACCCTGACCGAGGGCATCGACTACTCGCTCATGTTTTACGGCGGCAAACTCCTCGCGCATCTCTCCGCTAGCGAGGAAGCACTCGCGGAGTTCATTAGCCTTCGGCGCCTCAACCGGGCAAGCGCGGTCCTCATTGACTCCGACAAGACCGGCAGTAACAAGCGCCTCAACGCGACAAAGACCCGGATCAGAGACGAGTTTGCGGCGGACCATCCTGCCCCCGGGTTCGCTTGGGTCACGAAGTGCTACACGATCGAGAACTACATTCCTGCCGACATCCTGCGGGCAGCCGTGAAGCAGGTCCACCCCTATGTCGACCACGAGCCTGCGGGCCAGTGGCAGAACCCATTACCAAGCAAGAAGGACGGTACTACCCTCGACAAAGTCGGTATCGCAGCCGCAGTCGTTCCGATGCTGGAGTCGAAGCACCTCGACGTATTGGATCTGCGTAAGCAGGTTACGGCATTGCGCAACTTCGTGCGTGCAGCAAATGGTCACTCGGTCGCGCCAGACCTGGTTGGGGAAACAGGTTGAGCCCCTTAGGCGCAGGCCCGCGCTGTAACTGCCGAGGGAACTCGCCCAGCTTGCGGGACCACACTCGTGCCCGGCCTACCCGGTGTCTCGATGGCCATGGCCTGCTGCGCTGCCGCCAACGCCGCCGTCGCTACCTGGATGCCTGCCTCCCCCACCCATACCGACCGGTGAAATGGAGCGGTAGCAGTCCAGCCAGGCTGGAGACCACCGGCGTCCCCAGCGATGGCTCCCCACAGAAGCTGCCTCACAGCCCGTTTCAACCGCTCGGCCGGCCGCGCCCTGGGGACACCGATAGATATCTCACCCAGCGTCGGCGACCGGGGGGTGCGTGGCGGGCGCTGCGGTTGAAGCTGATAGCCGAGTAGCTCGCGGCGTTTCACAAGCGCGAGCCGGCCACGGACCCGCTGCGGATGTTTGGTGCCGTCGATCAGCTGCGACGGGTGCCTACCTGCTGGGCGTGCAGGTCTGGGGTGGGTGTTGGTGCGCCGTTGGTGCCGTGGCTGGTTGCCCACCACTGGGCGAGCTGGTCGAGGGCGTCGGCGGCGGACAGGGTGGGGCGGAGGTGGTCGGCGCGGCCGCCGCGGCGGTGGGCGGCTAGTGAGCAGTCGCTGAGGGCGGTGCGGAGGCGGCGTTGGACGCCGGGTAGGTGCCGGTCGTGCCAGTCGAGTGCCCGGGTGGGGGTGGCGTCGGGGCCAGTGTAGGCGGCTAGCCAGCCGCCGCGTAGGGCAAGCAGTTCTTCGATGGCGGCGGGGTGCCAGGGCCAGCATTCGCCGAGGCTGTCGAGGCTGCCGGGGTAGTGCAGGTACACGTGGGTCAGCCAGTCGGCCAGGTCGGCGAGCGCGACCCGGGCCGTGGCCGGATCGGTCAGGGTCAGCCAGGAGGCCGGGGCGCCAGCGGCCGGGTCCGCGCCGTTGGTGGTGTGTTGGTCGGCGATGGCTTGGACCCGATCCACGATGTCGATCAGGACCCGGTGGGCGTGGTCGGCGGATTCCTGCGCCTGCCGGATGCCGTCCTGGTGGGACTCGAGGCGGCGTTGCAGCTGTTCGACCTCGGTGGCCAACGCGGCCAGCCCGGCTGGGTGGGGCTGCTCAGTGCTCATCGGTGGCTGCTTGTTCGTCGGCCCACTTGGCGTCGTGGCGGGTGAGGGGGTCGTGCTCGGCTGGTGGTGGGGTGAGCCGGTCGAGGCAGTCCCGCACCCGTTGGGCGGCCACGGCTAGATCGGTGGCCTGCCACTGCCGGTGCGGAGGATGCACGGCGGTCGTGGTGGTGGGTGCGGAGACCCACCCGAGGCGCTGCTCGGCATTGGTGGCCTGGTCAGCTGGCCGAAACGGTGGCATCTCGCGGCGGCCGTCGAGCGCTTCGCGCATCGTCTCGACCACCCGGTTCAGCGACTCGACCCGTCACCCACCGGCCGTCCCGGCGGCGGTGTCGGTGGTGGGGCTGGTGCGGTGGTCACGGATGCTGGCGGCGGTCTCGCGCAGCTGCCGGGCCTGCAGGGTGTCGTCGGCGGGGTCGAGCTGGTCGGCACTGGCCAGGATCTGGTCTTCGACGTGCTGGCGCTGCTGGGCGGCCGTCTGTCCGGCTTTGGTGTGCGGGGGCTCGGCTGGTGATGGCGTGTCGGAGCCGAGCGGGTCGGGGGTGAGCCTGGTGCGCCGGTACGCCTTGGCGGTGGTCTGGTGCGTGGCGGCGTGGTGCGCCCGGGTGTGGTCGGGGTATTGGCCGGTGCGGTACAGCTGCCCGGCGCGTTCGGCGATCTCGTGCGGCAGGGGCGCCGCCTGGCCCAGCTGCTGCGCGACCGGGTCGGTCTGCCCGGCTACGGTCTGCCGGTTGCTGGTGGTGGGGGTCCAGCCGGTGACCTGTTCACGTAGGGCCTGCGGGTCGACGGCGGCGACGTGGTCGTGCAGGTAGGTGTGTTCGTGGTCGGCCAGCTTGCCGGCGGCGTGGTCGGCGTCGAGCTGCCAGCGCCGCTGCTGCAGCTGGTGGTACTCATGGCGGGTCATCTGGTGGTAGTCGGCGTCCCAGCCGGACGGCTGGTGGAGCTGGGTCATTGTGCCGCTCCTTCAACGAGGGTCGGTTCCGGCCGCGGGCTGCCGGTGCTGGGCTGGTCCGGGCCGGCGGCGGTTGGCCAGCCGGGCTGCTTGGGCGGTTGCCGCTGCCGTGGTGCGGTGGTGGTGGGTGGCTGGTGGCGTAGGGCGCGGCGGACGGTGCGGCGTTGCCAGGCCAGCTGGACCCGGCCGATGCTGGCGGGGATACCGCGGCGTACGACCATGACCCGGCGGGCGGGCAGGTTGGCCAGCTGCGCAGCAGTGAGCACCGGGACGCGTTTGGTGGTGGAGCCGGTGATCTGCCCGTCGCGGTCGCGTGTGTAGGTGATGTCTTCCCGCTCCCCGGACAGGGCCTCGAAGGCACGTAGGTCGTCGGGGTCGCGCATCCCGCCGAAGACGAGGATGGTGGAGGCGTTGTTGACGATCGCGGCGCCGACCTCTCCCCAGCGTTGCCGCAGCTGCGCCCGGGACTGGGCGCCGATGTGGATGGTGACGTTGCGGCCGCCCATGTCGGCGGTCCACCGGTCCAGCGGGACGGGGCAGATCAGCGCGGCCTCATCCAGCGCAAGGGTCAGCGGTGGGTCGAGCCGGCCTCCGTGGTCGGAGGCGATCCGGCGGGCGGTGCGGGCGATCTCGGCGGTCAGGGCGGTGACCAGCGGTGCCACGATCGCGTCCTCGGCGCCGAGCAGGTACAGCGTCCCGGCGTCGGCCAGGAACGCCTCGACGTCGAGCATGGCCTCGTCGGTGCCTTCGGCGCTGGCGGCGGCGGTGTCGGTAAGCCACGCCAACGCGGGCCGGATCGAGGCGGTGATCGCGGTTTGGGTGCGGTCGTTGGTGGCGAAGAACCCGCGGGCGACCTCCCGGAAGATCTCCGGCTGGGGTGAGCGGTCCAGGGAGCCCGCGATTCTGGTAAGAATCACATCGGCAGCTCGACCACGGTTCGTCAGTGACAACGGCTCGCTTGCCGCGGGAGACAGTCACCTCGCCGGTCTTGCTCAGCGGCTACGGCACGGGCTCCGGCGTCATCGTCTCGTGCTGGCTGTGTCGTCAGCCCGACATGGGTGGTGGTAGTAGGTCTCCGGACTCCGAGCGTTCCATGGACAAGACCGCACCTCTCGAGCCTCCACAACTGGTGGTGACCCATAGCGGCGTCTGGGGGATGCACGGCGTTTACGTACCTCGTGCTACTTCCGCTCGGTGGCCGAAGGCGGTCTAATACTGGCATCCTCGCCGACGGTAACGCTCACCTCGTTGTCTCCTTGTTTTACTCCGCGCCCGGCTTGCGCGGTAACCTTCTTTAGCGGCTTCTTGCTAAGCGTAGGAAACATTGGCTCTGACTCGCCAGTGCTTATGCGATCTATTACTCTCGCAACACAGAGTCGCTTCTGCACGTGACCTACGCGCAGTCGGATCTTAACCAGGCTAACGGAGCCCAGCGTTTCTTGGGACTCTGGATCTTTCACCTCAACGACACGATAGAGATCAACGATGTCGCCCTCCGAAACATGGTTGTCCGTTCCCGCATTGAAGGCGAGCTGGTACTCATCCACTATAGTGGCGAGTTTACATGAGACTCTATTGTCGGTCACTCTCGCACCTCCGGGCTAGTTATCCTACTTATCGGCGCAGCAGGCTCTTCAATGGGTTGTGTGGACGGTCCTATGTCGTACTCGCAACGCGCTAGAACCACACCCCAAGGGGGAGACGTATCGAAAGGCGCCCTAAATAGAAGGTGCCTCCAGAAGGGTTCAGCGAGGGCTTCCACGCATCGAAGCAAGACGGTTCCTGATTCGTCGTCGATCTCATGAGCTTCAACAACTCCCTTCGTTTCTCTGGCATACTCGTCGACGACTCTGTATCGGGCGCCCACCTCATTGCCGTGCAAGCGCCTAGCGATAAGCACGACCGCGCCATCAGCCTCACCTATCGCGACTAGTGGAGGCGGCTCGCCTTCTAAAGCTAAGAGCATACCTCGAATTCGCGCGTAGCCCTCTTTGATCCCGGCTTCCCACTTATCACGTGCCTCTTTGGAGGCGGCTGCCAAAGAGCCACGTAGTTCCTCCACACTAATCTCCGCTTGCGCGACTCTCGCTAAGAGGCTGCGATAGGTTCTGATCCGGCTTACCCATTCAAGGGTCTTTCGGGCCACTGGCGGACCTCCCCCGACCACGAGCGCGATCGCCATCACGATCCAAAAAGCGGCAGCCTGGTCTATCGCCACAGCGCCAATGTAGAGTCCCGCGATGCCGGCTAACGAGACCGCAGCGCTCCAGAAGCGAATGAGAAAGGCCTTCACTGCGTCGGCCGCCTTGCGGATATCGAGGAACCACAGGTGGACGTGACAGTGGCCCGCTGGCCGCGGGACACCGCAATCTCGCCGCTCCTGCTTAGCTCGGCGACGGCGCGGTGGGCGGTGCCTGCGGCGACGCCGTACCGTTCCATCAGTTCGGCGTGGGTGGGTAGTGGGTCGCCGGGTTTGAGCGCGCCGCAGGTGATGGCGGCGCGGAGGTCGGCGGCGATCCGTAGGTATGGCGGCGACGTTTCGGTGACTGGGGCCGGGGGCAGGATGATGGCGGCGTCCTGGTCGAGGGTGACCGGTGCCGGGGGCATCCCCGCGGCCAGTGAGCCGGCGGCGCGCTGGTCGGCCTCCGAGCGCCACGCGCTGTAAACCCGGAGCGTGGTCGCTCCGCCCCCGCCGTGGCCGAGCCGGCCGGCGACCGTCCGGACGTCGACCCCGGCGGAGATCAGCTCGGTCGCGGAGTAGTGCCGGAGCTGGTGGAGGTGCATGTCCCAGCCGAGCCGGGAGCACATCCGGGTGTACCGGCGGGTCACCGAGTCAGGTTGCAGCCAGCGGCCGCCGTCCAGGTCCCGGGAGAAGACCCGAGCGGTGGGGGACAGCTCGATCCCGAGCGCGTCGGCGTGCTCGTCGATCCGGCGCCGGTAGGCGCGGAGCAGGGCGAGGGTCTGCTCGTCGAGCGCGATCCGGCGTTGCTGGTGGGTCTTGAGGTCCTTCTCCCAGGTGTGGCCGTTCCGCTGGGCGATGCTGCCCCGGAGCACCAGCACGCCTGTAGTGAAGTGGACCCGCTGCCAAGTCAGCGCACACAGCTCCCCGCGCCGCGCGCCGCTGACCATGGCCAGCCAGACGAACATCCCCCAGTCCGGGTCCTTCCACGCTTCGGTCACGATCCGGGCCGCCTGCTCGGCGGTCGGCGGGTCCGGGTTCGCGGTCGGGGCCGGCGGCGGCTCGGCCTGCTCGGCGATGTTCACCCCGAGCCACCCCCACCGCACCGCGCGGCCGAGCGCCCCGGACAGCACCGAGTGAATCTGCCGCACGGTCGAGGCGGCCAGCGGCTCGCAGACGTGCTCCGGCTCGCGTCGCCGGCGGCCGTCGCAGTGGGCGCGGCAGCGCCGTAGCATCGCGTAGAACGACTCCAGCGTCTCCACGTTTAACCGGTCCAGGGAGAGCTCGCCCAGGACCGGCCGGATGTGGTGCGCGATGTAGCTCTCGTACCCGGCCCGGGTGTTCTGCTCGACCTCGATGACGGTCAGCCAGCGGTCGAGCAGCTGGTCGACGGTGGCGCGTGTACGCGGACTACGGCGCTGGTCGACCTCGGCCAGCAGCCGGGTCCGTTCCTGCTCGGCGTCCCGGGCCGCAGTCGACCCGGCGGGGATGGTCTTAGTCAGGTAGTGCTTCCGCTTCGAGACCGGGTCGACGCCGGCGTACACCCGCACGCGCAGTGATCCACTGGGGAGGGTCTCGACCTCGCCGCGGGTGCGGCGCCGGTGGGTGGCGGCGCGGGCCATGGAGCCAGGATAGCCCACACTGGCTCCATGTATAGCTCCACGGGAACTCGAAATCACCGTGGATCAACGCTGTGACCTGGTGGGGCGGACGGGACTCGAACCCGTGACCTATCGATTATGAGTCGACTGCTCTAACCTGCTGAGCTACCGCCCCGCCCACCCACCGCGACCGGTTCAGGACTGACGATCAGGCTATCAGCCTCGGCGGCGGCAACCACGGCTGTCTCGACGCCAACCTGACGTCGGCGCCGTGGGTCCGTTCACCTGCGGTGTCGTCGCGGTTGACGGGTCGCGTACGCTGGGTGTGGTTTGCACTACCTGCCCCCCGCGGGTGGCCCGGGTTTCGGTCCCCAGAGACACGGGAGCGGCAGCCGGTAGGTGTGTCAAGGAAGCCGGAGGGACCCGAAACGTGCGAGTCCGGACGGCGGCGAGGGCCCTGGCCGGCAGCCGGCGTGCCCGGGTCACGCTGGCGATCGCGGCGGTGCTGCTGTTGCTGGTCGGCACCCAGCTCGTCATCAAGTTCGGCCCGGTCGGCACCGGTCTGGTGGTCGGGCCGATGATCGCGCTCATCCTGATCTTCCTGGCCCGCCGGGCCGGCCTGTCGTGGGACGACCTCGGGCTGGGACGTCGCGCCGTGCGACGAGGTGCCCGGTGGGCGGGGATCGCCGTGGTGGTGGTCGCGGCCGTACTGATGGCCGGGGCGGCGGTGCCCTGGATCCGGTCCGCCTTCCTCGACGTCCAGTATCGGCTGGACGCGGGCTCGGCGCTCGTGACGGCGCTGCTGGTCATCCCGCTGAGCACGATCCTGCTGGAAGAGGTCGCGTTCCGGGGGGTGCTGTTCGGCTTCCTCCACCAGCGCCAGCGGACTACCTGGGCGTTCGGGTTCTCGTCGATCCTGTTCGGCCTGTGGCATGTCCTTCCGTCCCTACCGACCAACACGTTCGGGAGCGTGGCCGCCGTGGTGGGTGTCACCGCGCTGCTCGGGCTGCTCCTGTGTGAGCTGCGGCGGCGCAGTGGCAGCCTGCTGGCGGCGGTGGGCGGCCACTGGGCGGCCAACGGGCTGGGCGTGCTGCTGGCCGCCCTGCTCTGGAGCTGGACCTGAGCCAGAGCAGGGCCGGCTGAGCTGGACCTGAGCGAGCGGCGCCGGGCGGCCGGCGTCGGCTATCGGCGACGGCCACCGTTACGAGCGCCCCGCCGGCCGCCGGCCGGAGTCCGGGCAGAGAAGCCGGCCGCGGTCGCGGAACCAGCCGAGCCAGCGCCGCGCGGCCTCCCGCCGGCCGACGTCGCCACATGCGGCATCGCGACCCCCGGCTTCCCGCCCTGGCGGGGGCGGCGCCGCCCCCGGGACGGCGCACTGGCCACGGCCGGCGCCTTGGCCGGTGGGGTGACGAAGGTACGCTCCCCCGGCGCGAGCCGGGCGAGCAGCGGGTCGCCGGGGCGCAGCCGGGTGGTCGTGGGCTCGATACCGGCCGCCCGGGCGACCTTGCGGACGTCGCCGACCTGCTGGTCGGTCATGAGCGTGACCACCGTACCGGTGGCGCCGGCCCGGGCGGTCCGGCCGGAGCGGTGCAGGTACGCCTTGTGCTCGACCGGCGGGTCGGCGTGCACGACGAGCGCGACGTCGTCGACGTGGATGCCCCGGGCGGCGATGTCGGTGGCGACCAGCGTCGTGGCACTGCCGCTGGCGAAGGCGTGCAGGTTGCGGGTACGCGCGGCCTGAGCCAGGTTGCCGTGCAGCTCCAGGGCCGGCACGCCGGCAGCGACCAGCCGGCGGGTCAGGGCCTTCGCGCCGTGCTTGGTACGCGTGAACACGAGGGTGCGACCGGGCGCCGCCACGAGATCGACCAGGACCGCCAGCCGGTCATCGTGGTTGACATGTAACACATGGTGCGACATCGTCACCATCCGCGACAGCGACGGGGCGTCGGCGTGGTGGGTGACCGGGTTGGTGAGGAACCGCCGCACCAGGACGTCGACCCCGGCGTCGAGGGTGGCGGAGAACAGCAGCCGCTGCCCGGATCGCGGAGTCTGGTCGAGCAGCTCCCGCACCACCGGCAGGAAGCCGAGGTCGGCCATGTGGTCCGCCTCGTCGAGCACAGTGATCTCGACCGTGTCAAGGCGGGCGTGACCGGAGCGCAGATGGTCGGCCAGCCGGCCCGGGCAGGCAACCAGCACATCCACCCCCGCGCGCAGGCCGGCGACCTGCGGACCCGGTCTCACCCCGCCGAAGACGGTGCAGGTCCGCAGGGACAGCGCCCTGGCCAGCGGTGCGATCGCCGCCTCGATCTGGGAGACGAGCTCGCGGGTGGGAGCCAGGATCAGCGCACGTGGACGCCCGGCCCGCCGCGGCGAGCCGCTGGCCGCCAGGCGGGTCAGCAGCGGCAGTGCGAACGCGTACGTCTTGCCCGAGCCGGTCCGGCCCCGGCCGAGCACGTCCCGGCCGGCCAGCGCGTCGGGCAGGGTAGCCGCCTGGATCGGGAACGGGATCGTCACGCCCGCAGCGGCGAGCGCCTCGACCAGCCGGGCGGGCACGCCGAGATCGGCGAAGGTGGTGGTGGAACCGGCCGAAGCCGTGGTACGAGGGCGACGAGGCGCCATGGATACTCCGAACGTGGAAGCGGTCCTGCCCGGTGTACACATCAGCGGATCGACGCAGATCGTCGACATCGAAAGGCGACCCGAGGCAGAACGGAACGGGCCGCCCGGCCAAGTGTACGCGGCCGGCGGCTGACGCTTGCATCCTGTACCTAGGTACGGGTCTATCGTCGAAACTATGGACGAGACGGCGGTCCCGCTGGACGGGACATGGGTGCCCCAGGCGTGCACGTTGCCGACGGTGCGCCGCCCGCTGCGGCGCTCGGAGTTCGACGGGCTGTTCACCAGCGCGGTGCGGTCGGTGGAGCGGGTCGACCAGCTGCGGCTCCGGCTGGAGCTCGTCCCGGAGCCGGCGGTGGCGGCCCGGGCGGCGGACCTGCTGGTCCGGGAGACCGAGTGCTGCTCGTTCTTCACGTTCACGCTCACCGCGACCGGTGGGCGGGTGTCGGTGGAGGTCGCGGTGCCGGCCGGGCACGTGGACGTGCTCGACGCGCTGGCCGACCGCGCGGGTGCCGGCGCGGGTGCCGGGTCATGACCGGCGGGTTGCGGTCGGGGCAGGTGGCCGCGGCGGCGGGAGTGAACCCACAGACCCTGCGCTACTACGAACGCCGTGGACTGGTCGACGAGCCGGACCGGACGGTGGGTGGGCACCGGGTGTACCCGCCGGAGACGGTCACCGTGCTGCGGGTGATCAAGGCCGCGCAGCGGCTCGGGTTCACCCTGTCCGAGGTCGCCGAGCTGCTCACCGCCGGTGCCCACCAGCACGACCCCCAGCACGGCGCCCACCGGCACGGCTCCCGGCGCGAGTCCGGGCTGCAGAGCCGCACGCAGGCGAAGCTGGCCGAGGTGGAGCAGAAGATCGCGGACCTGTCGGTCATCCGGGACACCCTGCGCCGGGCGGTCGCCGCCGGCTGCGACGACCCGATCATCTGCGCCAACGACCCACGCTGCCCGCTTCCGTTCGCCGAGCTCGCGCAGAGCGACCAGCCGGCCGCGGCCGGGACCAGCTCGGGACGGTCGCCCACGTGACCATCGCCCGTTCGGTCGCCCTGTTCGTGATCGCCGCGATCGCGGAGGTCGGCGGTGCCTGGCTGGTCTGGCAGGGCGTACGCGGTTCCGCCCCGACCGGTGGGACCTGATCGGCGCGGTGCTCTGCCTGCTCGGCGTCGCGGTGATCATGTACGCACCGCGGCCGTGACGGCGGTGGCCGGCCGGGTCCCGGCCGGCCACCGCCGTCGTCCAGATCGGACCGCTCAGCCGCTGACCGGATCGGACGGTGGCGAGTCGCCGACCGGGTTGGTGGCCACGATGACGTAGTCCGCGCCCACCGGGCCCGGCGACGGGTCGGTCCAGTCGGTGCTGGTCACGCCCGTGGCCACGACCGATCCGTCTCGCGACACCGTGTACGAGGCCGCGAGCCGGCTGCCCGACCACCGCAGCGTCAGCTGGTCGCCGTCCCGCTCGGCAGCCACCGAGGTGACCGCCTCCGGAGCGGCCGGGGCGGCCGCGCCGTCGCCGCACTCCGGGGTGTCTGGCAGCGTCCAGACCGGCGAGAACCGCACCTCGTCCGGGATGCTGGCCGACGGGTAGACCACGAACCGGTCGACCAGCGCACCGTCCTCACGGGACTTGACCAGCAGCGTGTGGAAGCCGGGCTCGAGGTCGAACCCGATCGCGGACTGCCGGTAGAACCAGTCCCCGACGCTGAGGTTGACGGTCGCCGGGGTGCTGTCGTCCATCGAGACGAAGACGCTGTCGTTCGAGCCGGACTCGCCGAACCCGAGCACCACCACGAAGTACCGGCCGGCTTCGGCGACCTCGAGGTCGTAGCGCCCCCACAGGTCCGGGTTGTTCTTGAACTCGGACCCGCGCGGGACCGTGGCCACCCGGCCACCGAACCGGTCCAGCCGGTCGACCAGCTGGTACTCGCCGCTGCGCCCGCTGTACCGCTCGGCCTCCACGACCGCGCCGTCCGGGCCGACGGGGTGCACCAGCGAGCAGCCCGGCACCGCGGTGACCGCCCGGGACGGTTCGCTGTCCCCGGCGTCGTTGGCCGCCACCACCCGGTAGGTGTACCCGGTGCCGTCGACGACTCCAGTGTCGGTCCAGGTCAGGTCGGTGACGCCGTCGGCCACCACCGCCAGCGACTCATCGGTCAACCCGCCCCGCAGGATCCGGTACGAGTCGGCCCGCGCCGCCTCGGTCCAGGCCAGCGTTACCGACCCGGCATCCCGCTCGGCGGACAGCCCTTGTGGAGTGTCCGGCGGAGTGTTCAACGGGGTCGCCAGCACCTCGGCCGACAGGTCACCGGTCCCGACCTGGTTGGTGGCCCGCACCGCGTACCGGTACGCCAGTCCGTTGGTCACCGAGGTGTCCGCCCAGCCGGTTTCGGTCACTCCGGTCGCCACCGGCTGGAGGTTGTCGTCGCCGACCGCCCGCAGCACCTCGTACGTCGCCGCGTCGCGCACCGGCAGCCAGGACAGCTCGACCAGCCGGTTCGAGGCCCCGGCGATCAGACCCTCCGGCGCGGCCGGTAGCTGGGCACCGGCGGTCGCCCGCACCGCCTCGGACGGCGAGCTTCTCCCCACCTCGTTGACCGCCACCACGCGGTACGGGTAGGTCCGGCCGTCGACCACGTCACCATCCTCGTAGGAGGGTACGCTCACCTGCGCGATCTGCTTGCCCCGCCGCAGGACGCGGTACCCGGTGGCGGTGTCGGTCGGCTCCCAGGACAGCGCGACGGCGCCGGCGTAACCGGTCGCGGTCAGCCCGGTGGGCCGGGCCGGGGCCGCGGCCGGCGCGCCGTACGAGAGCACCAGCTCGCCGCCGGCTGCCAGCGTCACCACCACCATGCCGTCCCGCAGCTGCGCCGGCACCGGCGCACCGTCCAGTGTCACCTCGAGCAGCGGTCGGCCGGGCGAGGCCGCCAGCGTAAGCTCGACCTCGCCTTCGAGCGCCGCGACCTCGACCACCTGCCGCGCCGGGTCCGCCACCTCGGCGGCCAGCGTCACTGGTGCCGACGCCGACCCGAGCTGGGTTCCCTGCCAGGCGGCGGAGACGCCGTCGTGGACCGCCCAGCCGGCCAGCCCGCCACCGGTGGTGCGCACCCAGCCGAGCCCGGCCTCGACGGCCAGGCCACCCGCCGCGGCGCTCTCACCCGACCGCGGCGCCACCACTGTGTCGACGTAGCCGTCGTGGGAGACCCGGGCGGCCAGCACGCCGGCGTCGCCGAGGTCCTCCAGCCGCGGTCCGGTGCCGTCGACGGCCGAGGGCACCAGCACCGACAGCTGCTGCGCCGAGGTGCCGTGCTGGGTCACCCGCAACCCGGTCGTCTGCTCGACGTCGGTGGACGGGTCCGGGTAGCCCTCGAACCCGGTGTCCTCGCCGGTCCCGTACGGGTTGAACTGGTCGGTCACCAGGCTGGTCCCGGCCGAGGCCGGCAGGGTGAGCGCGTGCAGCTGCGCGGCCCCGCCCCAGGGTCCGGGCGAGGTGGTCCAGCTGCGCCGGTTGGCCACACCGGACAGTTCGCCGCGCACGTGCCAGTAGCCGTCCCAGGTCTTCGCCGTTTCGGCGGCCATCCGGTCCAGCACGACGAAGTAGTCGGAGCCGGGGAAGGCGACCGCGCGGGTGTGCGAGGCTGCCTGGTCGTTCCAGTAGGCAGCCGACTTCTCGGCGAATCCGAACCCGCCGGACAGGAACCCCCGGGTCGGCTGCGGGTCACCCACGGCGGCGCCGTCGGCGGTCACCACGTTGTGGTGCTCCGGACCCTTCCACTCGTCCCGGCCGCCGAACCGCAGCGGCCCGTACCCGTTGTCCCGGGCCAGGATCGCGTCCTCGCCGTCGACGAGCAGCTGCAGGCCGTCCGCGTGGTCGTGGTTGTTGCTCATCGCCACGCCGGTGAAGTAGCCCCAGCGGGTTCCCGGCTCGCCCATCCGCCAGTCGCTGCGGAAGATGGTGTCGCCGCCCCGCGGCCCGGCGTTCAGGTCGATAGTTCCCCGGTGGTCGTCCGGGGCCACCTCGGCGATCGTGGAGTCGTAGAGCGCGATCTCCTCCGGCCAGCCGTAGAACTGGTCCCGGGCCCCGGTCCAGTCGTCCGGGTAGCGGGCGGCATTCAGGTCACTGGCGAAGAACTGCCACTGGAACAGCTCGCCGAGGGTGCCGGTGTCGCTGAGCCCGGTCGGGGTCTCGGCGTACGCCGAGGCGACGGTGTTCAGCCAGGTCACCTTGTACCAGGCGTCGTCCAGCGGCGGCGTCAGGCCGCGCGGGTTGACGGTTTGCAGCTGCCACTCGAACGCCGGCTGCAGCGCCGGGAACAGGTCGACACCGGAGACGTTGCGATACTGCCACAGGAACGGCGTGCTGTTGATGATCGTGAAGATCCAGTAGTAGCCGGCGCCGTCCCGGTGGATGCCGTCCTTAGTGAACATGTAGCGGAACACCCGGTTCAGGTTGGCCAGGCCACGGTCGAGGTACGCCGGCGCGTTCGGGTCGGCCGAGAACGCCAGCGCCCACGAGCCGAGCGCGGCGCCGGCCTTCGAGCGGTGGTTGTGGCTACGCACGCCGGGGTTGTTGGCGAGATAGTCGTCGAGCCAGTCCGCGCCGCGCTTGACCGCCGCCCGGATCGCCGCGTCCTGCTCGGCCGACAGGTCGGCGGCGACCCAGTCGTACGCGAGCGCGTAATTCGTCATCTGCAGCGCGACGTACTGGTCGGTCGGGACGATCGTGTCGTACGCCGCCGCCAGGTTCGCCACCGCGGCATCCAGGTAGCGCTCCTCCCTGGTGATCAGCCAGGCGAACGCGGTCGCCTTGGCGGCCTTGGTCTTCACGTCGTCGGACGGATCCACGGTGCCGGCGGCCACCGCCGCGTCGGCGTCGGCGATCAGCCGGCTCCACGCCATTGCGTAGTGGCCATGCGGGTCGGGAGCGGCGCCGCCGATCCGGGCCCGGAGAGTGTCCACACCGGCGGCGTCGGTGTAGAGGCTAGGGTGGACCTCCGCGTCCGGGAGCACTCCCTCGGTCGGGATGGTGATGCCTTCCCACGACTCCTCGTCCGGGTCACTGCCGACCGACTCCCCGGGCACCAGCGGCGGGCTCTCCGCCTGTGCCGGCACCGGCGCCGCCAGCAGGGTGGCCAGCAGGACCAGCACCCCGGCGGCCCCGACGGCTGATTTCGTCCAATGTAGCTTCACGACTGCACACTCCGTTCAAAGTCGAGCACGGCCGGCGGTCACGAGACCCAGCCAGACCGGCAGAGAGATACCGAAGAACGGCACGATGGTGGGCAGCACCGCACAGGTCAGCCCGAACCCGGCCACGACCACCAGCAGCACCAGCGAACCCAGTGGCCGGGCCACCGCCAGCCCGGCCGCGGCGCGCAGCCACTCGCCCATCGACGCGTCCCGGTCGAACGCGGCGGCCGCCGGCAGCATCAGCACCACCAGTGCCACCGCCGCCGCGACCGGGATCGTCGCCATCCCGAACAGGAACGCCACCGGCGTGTCCTGGCTGCCGAGGAACAGCAGATTGGTGGCGAGCACCACGACCACCAGCGTCGCCAGCACGCTGGCCGGCAGGCTCCGGCGCCAGGTCGCGGCGAACTCGCGGAAGGTGCCGGTGAACGCCCGGTGGTCGTCCCCGGCGAGCCAGCCGTGCAGCGCCCGGCCGGCGGCCACCCACGCCACTAGCCAGGTCACCACCGGCAGCGCCAGCAGGAAGCCGGCCACGCCGGCCAGCGCCAAGTTCGCCGGGTACGCGAGCACCGCCAGCGTCCGCTCCTCCCAACGCCGCCGCGGCCGGCTCGGTGTCGCGCTCATCGTCACCCGACCCCCGGCTGGGACCGGGCGGCGAAGCCCTCACCGGTGATGTCCGCGCCGGCGCCGAGCGCGGCGGTCGGGTCCCCACCGGCCAGGTCCAGCGCGACGGTCTCGCGTACCCCGGCTCGGTCCACATCGACCACCACCGCCGGGCCGGCTGCCCGCACCGTCACCGTCGACGGCGCCCGGTCGTGCCAGGCCAGCGGCTCGCACACGGTGACGATCCGGACCGTCCGGACCGGCCCGGTGGTCCGCCGGAGGGTGTGCTGGACCTTCTCGATGACCAGGCTGGGCGTACTCGAGGTCGGGTTCGCCGCCACCGGAGTGGCCACCACCTCGTCGGCCGTGCCGGCCGGCTCGAGCGGCGTGACCCGCAGCCGCCCGGACCCGGCCGCCGCCTCCCACCGGCCGTCGGCTTGCGGCTCGGCCGGGTGGTCGGTCTGCAGCAGCCAGGTCCACCGGCGCGGCAGCCCGGCGGCTAGGTCGTCGACCAGCACCAGGGTCCCCCGCGGCGACATCACCAGGTGCCGGTCGAGCCGCTGCACGCCGAGCGCCGGGTCGTACATCGCCGCCGCCTCGCTGACCCCGTGCACCCATCCCTGGCCGAGGGTGGAGGTCCGGATCCGGGCCACGTGCTCCCGGCTCAGGCCTTTGTAGACGTGGTAGCGGTCCTCGCCCGCGAACCCCTGACCGTCCACCAGCACGCTGTTGTGGTGGGCCGTCCGCTTCCGGTTGGAGTAGCCCTCATCGACGGCGAGGTAGGTTCCGTGCCCGAGCAGCACGAAGCTGCCGGCGTCGGGGTGGTGGTGTCCGGCGTTGAGCGTCGTCCAGCCCCGCTCGTAGGCGATCCGGTGCGCGGCCTGCCAGGCCTTGTGGCCGCCGCCCGGCGCGGCCTTGAACGACACCAGGCAGGCGCCGGCCGACCACGAGGTGCGCCCGGTGACCAGCCCGAGGTCCGGGAACACCCGGGCCAGCGGGAGCGACTCCGGGCCGTGCGCCGGCACCGATGGGTCGTACCAGAGCAGCTCCTGGTACGCCTCCGGGCGTACGCCCGGCTTCACCCCGCTCTCGTACGCCTCCCGCCAGAAGAACTCGTCGGCGACCTTGCCGGCCAGCCACTGCGCCTGCGGGATCCGGTACTCGGCGGCTAGCTTGTAGTACAGCGCCACGCTGTGGCCGCTGCGCCGGTCGTGGCAGTCGCCGTGGTCGACGATCCGCTGCAGGTCCGGAGCGGCCTGGTACAGCCGGTACCAGAAGGTCTTCCGCAGGTACGGGCTGTCGGGGAACCAGTCGATCCCCTCGGCCGCCCGCAGCACGTCGAGGTAGGTCACGATCCACGGCACGCCGTAGCGCCAGTAGACGACACCCTCGCAGTTGGACCCATCCTCGGGCAGCATCGCCAGGACGGTGGCGAAGTTCTCCTTCGCGCGCTCGCTCCACGCCCGGGCGCTCGGGTGCTCGCCGGCCAGCACGTACCCGGCCGTCGCCAGGCCCGCGTAGCAGATCCAGTTGTGGTTCTGCCAGTAGGACGAGGACCACCACCGGCCCTCGGAGGCCACCGCGAACTCGTAGAGCCGGGTGCCCTGCCGGATCAGCTTGTCGCGCAGCGCGCTGCGCTCGCCGTCCGGCAGCGCGTCCCCCGCCCACGCGTACGCCAGCGACAGCCCGTGGCACAGCCAGCCGGCGTCCAGGTCGTGGTCGGGCAGGTTGGCCTTGCCCCAGTGTGGGAACGACACCGGCGGCGCCAGCCAGCGGCGCAGCTGTTCGGCGTACTGCCGCTGGCCGGTCAGCCGGTACGCCAGCGCCAGGTTCGCCGCGGCCGGTCCGAAGTAGGTGATGCTCGCCGTCGGGTGCTCGGCCGGCAGCGCCACCGCCCGGTAACGCTCGCATTCGTCGAGCAGCCGTCGGAACTGGCCGGCGCGCACGTCGCGGACCTCCCGGGCCAGCTGCTCCAGCCGGCCGGTCAGCAACAACCGATCGGTCATCGGTCGGTCCGCAGCCCCGGCCGCAGCGCCTCGGTGCCCCGCTCCTTGGAGTACGAGTCGAGGTTGCCGTTCTGGCCGACCGGGTCCAGGATGATCAGGGTCACCACCCCGTCGGCCTGGGCGCGCACGTACTCGGTGACATCGACCTGGATCCGCTCTACCTGGTCCAGCGGGCCTGCCATGGTGAACGTGCCGATGCCGGCGGCGTCGGCCGGTTCGCGCGCCGGTGCGGTGTTCCAGGTCAGGTCGTCCTCGGTCCAGGTGTCGTCGTCGACCTCCAGCACCTGGTAGTCGTAGGACGCGCCGTCCGGGTTGCTGGCGGTGAGCTTGGCGCTGACCTCCAGGGTGGCGCTCTCGACCCCGGCCGGATCGTCGACCTCGAACCGGTAGTAGGCGATCCGCTGGATGCTGCCGCTGGCGTTGCGCTTCCACTTCAGCAGCGTGGCGTCCCCGAACGTCGCGTCCGGCGAGCCGTTGTCGATCATGCTGTCGTCGGTCGGGGCCAGCAGGTCGCCGGCCGGCGGGTCCCCACCGCCGCCGTCGCCGGGCGGCGGCGGTGCGACGTCGAGCCGGATGTCCTCGTCGTTGCTGCGGATCGTGTTGCCGGTCATGGTCACCGACTCGCCCGCCTCCAGCAGCACCCCGCCGGTGTTGTTGATGATCGTGTTACCGGTGATGGTGACCTCGGTGGGCACCCCGGAACCGACCCCGCCGGCACCACCGTCGCCCGGATCGACGCCGAGGTGGATCCCCCAGAACCCGTCGCCCCGGTTGGCCGACACCACGTTGTTCCGGACCACCGTGCCGGGTGCGTTGAGGACCTGGATCCCCCGGCCCCGGGCAGGCCCGGCCAGGCCGATGATGGTGTTCCGCTCGATCAGCGTGTCGGGCGTACCCATGTGGACCTTGATGCCCTCCCGGGCGGCGCGCACGATCTGGTTGCGGTGGATCCAGTTCCCGGGCCCGGAGGCGTCGTGGTTGGAGGGGGCCGACCCGCCGGTGTTCCCGAGCGCGATCGCCGCCGCCCGCATCCGGTCGAACTGGTTGCCCCGCACCTCGTTTCGGTACTCGTCCTCGCCGTGCAGGTCGACCGCGTCGAGCGCGATCTCGCTGAACTGGTTGCCGGCCACCAGGTTGTTGTGGGTAACGAACTGCAGCACCACCCCGTGCCGCAGGTACGGGCCCTCGAACGTGCTGTCCCGGACCACGTTGTGCCGGGAGTCGTCCGGGAAACCCAGCCGGTCGACCTTGGCGATCCCCTGGATGCTGACGCCGTAGCCGCGGCCGCCCCCGCCCACGCTGGTGGCGTCCCGGAAAAGGCACTCCGAGACGACGACGTCCCGGCTGGACGCCACCCGGATCCCCATCCGCTCGAACCGCTCCACCGTCACCCGCTCGATGTAGATCCGCTGCGAGGGTCGGGTCACCGCGTCGGAGAGGAAGATGCCGTACTGCGGCCCGCCGCCGGCGTCCGCGTTGGTGTCGTCGCTGAACGGTCCGTCGAAGGTGGACGTGACGGTCAGGTCGGAGATCACCAGGTCGGTGACGCCGAACCCCCGCACCACCTTGCCGTTGCCGTCGGCCTCGGTGAACGAGGAGCGCACGATCGTGTCGTCCTGGCCGGCTCCGCGCAGGTTGACGCCGCTGCGCAGGGCGATCTGCGAGGAGGCGTCGGACGGCACGCCGCTGTGCAGGTTGTAGGTCCCGGCCGGCAGGAAGACCTCGTCACCCGGCTCGGCGGCGTCGATCGCGGCGTTGATCGCCGATGTGTCGTCGTGCGGGCTGTCAGCCGGGTCGGCGCCGAAGCCGGTGACGTCCAGCCGGTCCCCGGTGACCTGGTTGCGCGGCGGCAGCGGGTGCGGAGAGCCGTCCGGTTCGGTCAGGCCGGGCGCGGTGAACGGCTCGGCGTCCGGGTCGGGCTCGGGAATGTTGTCGGCGAACGAATGCACGACCGGCCCGTCCGGGTTGGGTGGGTAGAGCCGGACCTCGGTGAGGCTGTTCCAGCCGCTGTTGGTGTTGCCGAAGCCGAGGTAGCGCAGGTAGCGGCCGGCCACGCCGATCGGGGCAGGTGCGGCGTCGAACTCGACCGGTTCCAGGTCCAGCGCGGTGCCGCTGCTGGCGCCGCCGGTCAGCACCGGCCGCCAGGTCTGGCCGTCGTCCGAGACCTGCAGGTCGAAGAAGGACTGGCGCACGCCTCCCTGGTGCCAGGCGATTCCGGCGTACCCGATCTGGGTCACCGCGCCCAGGTCGTACCGGATCCACTGTGGGTTGTCTTGGTCTACGGTCTGTGCCGACCATCGGGTGGACAGCAGCCCGTCGAGCGTCCCTTCCGGAAGGTTCCCGTCGCTGCCGGAGGCGCGCACCTCCACCACCGGCAGCGGGTCGGGAGGATCGGGCGGGGTTTCCTGGGCGGCGGCCGCGCTGGCCATGCTCAGCACCAGCGCCGCCCCACCGGTCAGGGCAAGGGTTCGCTTCATGATGGATCTCCAGGGGTGAGTAAATAGCGGTCCGAGGCACCATCGGGCCGGTGGACCGTCACGGCCTGCGAGGTGACCTCGAGCGAAAGTGGAACGGGAACGCCTGCCGGGTGCCCGGCCAGCCACAGCGTGGCGAACACGGCCGCCGGGGCGGAGGCGGTCCAGTCCAGCCAGCGGATCGGCCGCGACGGGTCGTCGGCCGGCGCCCAACCCGGGACCACCGCCAGCTCGGAGGCGACGCTGCAGGCATGCCAGCCGGCCAACGGCACCGCCCCCTCCCAGTCGGTGCGCCACCGGCCGGCCTCGGCCCGGACCGTCACCGGCACCGCCGGCCGCAGGTGCACGGCCAGCGCCCGCTCCCGGTCGGCGCGCAGCTCCAGCACGTCGAGCAGCCCGCCGTCCGGCAGCCCGCCGTCGAACACCACCAGGTGGCGCCGGGCGAACACGCCGGGATAGGCGTGGTCGGCGGCGGCGACCACCGCCGCCGGCGGATCGCCGGTCCACCGCAGCAACCGGCCGGCACACTCGGCCTGCTCGGCCCCGTCCACCGAGAAGGTGGGGTGGGCGCGGGTGGTGCGGTAGACATCGTGCCGCATCCGGCTGCCGTACGGCACGACTCCCGGGTCCGGCTGCCAGGCCACCCGGTCCCCGTAGAGGTAGAGGGCGAGCTTGTCCAGGTGGCCGTGGGAGCCGCCGTGCGGGCCGAAGTCGAGCACCGCCAGCCAGCTCGCGTCGGGCGGCCGCAGCACCGCGTACCCGGCCTGGCCGAACACCACCGAGCCGGGTCGGCCGCTGCCGCGGGATGGCAGTGGTGGCCCGGCGAACCAGCCGGCCGGGCCGTCCAGCAACCCGGCGTCGTCCGTCCCGGCCAGCACCTCCCGGCACCAGCCGGCCAGCCCGTCCAGCGCCCGGGTCGCGACCAGCTGGCCGGCCAGCGCCACCACCTCGGCCAGCTCGCAGATCTCGATCCGGCGATGCACCGGCCCGCCCCGGCCGTCCCGCTCGGCGGCGGCCGGGCGGCGGTACGGGCTGTCGTGCAGGGCCGGCAGCACGCCGTCCGGGGTGGCGATGCTCCCCAACACGTCGATCATCCCGGCGATCCGCCCGGCCACGTCCGGCGGCAGGTCGGCCGGGTCGGTCCCCCGTAGCCCGTACAGGTAGGCCAGCAGGACGAAGGCGTGGTAGTAGGTCGAGCCTTCCCACTCCCAGCCGTCGTCCAGCACGGCCACCCGGGCGTGGGCGTGGATGCCGGCCGGCCCGTCGATCCAGCCCGCCGGCGGCGGTGGCGCGCCCAGCCGGGTCAGCGCCCCGGCGGTCAGGGCACCGGCCGCGTTGAACCAGGCCACGTAGTTGCTCCGCAGCTGGGTCCGGCCGCGGGCCGCGGCGGCCGTGTCGTGCAGGCCGGTGAGCAGCGGAACCGCGTCGCGCACCAGCCGGTCGGTCCGGGCCGGGTCGAGCACCTCGCGCAGCGTCCAGACGCCGATCGCCACCCCGGCCGCCCAGATCGACTCACTGAGCGCCTGCTGGAACAGCCGGCCCGGCACCATCCACTCCCGGGCGCCCTCGTGGTCGGCCGGCACCGTGGCGTAGGCCCGCGCGTAGCTGGCCAGCCAGTCCAGCGCCCGGTCGGCCGCGGCGGCGTCGCCGGCCGCGGCCGCGGCCGCGGTGGCCAGGGACCGGATCTGCCGAGCGTTACGCTGATGCTCCAGGGCCAGCCACCCCGACCCGTACGGCTCGCCGGTCCACCGGCACCCGTGCGGGCACGGGTATCTGTCGGCCACCGGCGGGTCGAGCTCGGTGCCGTGGGTGGGGCAGACATAGTCGTGCCACCACCCGCCGCGGGCCCAGCCGGCGACCGTCATCGGAACTGCAGCCCCCCGTTGACATCGAGCACCTGGCCGGTGATGTACGACGACTGCGGCGAGGCGAGGAAGGCGACCACTCCGGCGACGTCCTCTGGGGTGCCTTCCCGGCCGAGCGGGATCCCCGCGACGATGCCGGCGCGCGCCGCCGCCGGGGTGAACGTGTCGTGGAACGCGGTCTGGCCGATGAACCCGGGTGCCAGGGCGTTGACCGTCACCCCGTCGGCGGCCAGCTCCTTGGCCAGGCCACGGCCGAAGCCGATCAGCGCCGCCTTGGCCGTGGCGTAGGCGACCGAGCCGGCTCCGCCACCGTTCTCCGCGGCCAGCGACGACATCAGCACCACCCGGCCGGCGTCCGAGCCGCGCAGGTACGGGATGGCCGCGCGGGTGGTGAAGAACGCGCTGGTCACGTTCACGTCCAGGACCTTCGCCCACTGCTCATCCGGCATGTCGGCGATCGCGGAGCGGCCGACCAGGTGCCCGGCGTTGTTTACCAGGATGTCCAACCCGCCGAACGCGCGGACGGCGGCCGCGACCGTCGCCGCCGCCTGGTCCGGGTCGGTCAGGTCGGCGGGCAGCGCGACCGCCCGCCGCCCGCCGCCGGCGATCTCCTTCGCCACCAGCTCGGCACCGTCCCGGCTGGTGGCGTAGTGCACCGCGACGTCGGCACCGCACGCGGCGAGCGCGCGGGCGATGGCGGCACCGATCCCGCTGCCCGCTCCGGTGACGAGTGCCCGACGTCCGGCCAGATCGATCTCCATGCGTGTCCTCTCCCTCACTTGATTCCGGCCTGGGTGAAGCCCTGGATGAAGTACCGCTGGGCGAGCAGGAACAGCAGGACCATCGGGACGGTGGCCAGCGTGGTCCCGGCCATCAGGTGGTGCCAGGCGGTGTTCTCCTGCTGCTGGAACACGGCCAGCCCGACCTGGATGACGCGCAGCTCGTCGCGGGTGGTCACCAGCAACGGCCAGAGGAAGTTGTTCCAGCTCTCCTGGAAGGTGAGCAGCGCGACGGTCGCCACCGCCGGCTTGATCAGCGGCGTGTAGATCTGGGCCCAGATCCGGAGCTCGCCCAGCCCGTCGATCCGGGCCGCCTCCTCCAGCTCCCGCGGCAGCGACAGGTAGAACTGCCGGAACAGGAAGATCGCGAACGGGCTGAGCCCGCCCGGGATCAGCAGCGCCCACCAGGTGTTGAGCCAGCCGCTCCCGCCCTGGCCGAACAGGTCGTTGCCGCCGGACAGCGGCATGAACCGCACGATCAGGAACTGCGGGACGATCTTCGTGTAGGTCGGGATCATCAGCATCGCGATGAACCCCAGGAACAGCAGCTCCCGGCCGCGGAACGGGATCCGCGCCAGGGCGTAGCCGGCCAGCGATCCGAACAGGAGCGTGATCAGCGTGTGCCCGGTCGCGATGATCAGGCTGTTGCGGAAGTAGGTCGCGAACGGCGCCGCCTGCATGGCGCCGGAGTAGTTGCTCCACACCCACTCGTCCGGCCAGAAGGTGGGCGGGAACGAAGCCAGCTCCGCCGGGCTCTTGACCGAGGTCAGCAGCATCCAGACGAACGGGACGATCATCGTGACCGCGCCGAGGGCCAGCAACAGATGTAGCCCCACCCGCACCAGGAGGCGACGCCGGCGGGCCTGCGCCGCGGTCGGCGCGGGCCGGGCGCGGATCGCCGGGGCCGTCGCGGTCATTTCTCGTCACTCCTGGTCAGCCGGCGGTTGACGATCGTGAGGAAGAGCAGGAACGCGAACAGTACGACCGACTGCGCGCACGCCATCCCCATCCGGAAGTCCTGGAACGCGCTGCGGTAGACCTCGTAGGTCATCATCGTGGTGGCGTTGGCAGGTCCGCCGTCGGTGAGCACGTAGACCAGGTCGAAGACCTGGAACGCCCCGATGATCGAGACGACGAACACGAAGAACGTCGCCGGCTTGAGCATCGGCAGTGTGATCGCGAAGAACTGGCGCACCGGCGACGCCCCGTCGATGGCCGCCGCCTCGTACAGGTTCTCGTCGACGTTCTGCAGCGCCGCCAGGTAGATCAGCATCTTCAGCCCGATCCCCTGCCAGACCCCGACCACGATCACCGACCACAGTGCCCAGTCCGGGTCCGCCAGCCACGCCCGGCCGGGTACGCCGAAGAACGACAGCACGCCGTTGAGCGGGCCGAACTGGGGGTTGTAGATCCGCAGCCAGACCATCGCGATCGCCACGGTGGCCGTGACCTGGGGCAGGAAGAACGCCGCCCGGTACGCGGTGCGCAGGCGCAGCTTCTGGTTGAGCAGCACCGCCACCACGACCGCGATCCCCATCGAGAACGGCACGGTGAAGAAGGTGTAGACGACGGTGTTCCAGGTGGCCTTCCGGAACACCTGGTCGTGCCAGATCTCAACGTAGTTGCCGAACCCGATCCAGCGGGGGGCGGCGAAGACCCGGTAGTCGGTGAAGCTCAGCACCAGCGTCGCCAGCACCGGAACCGCGATCCAGATGGCGGCGTGGGCGACCGCCGGCGCCACCATCAGCCAGCCGGTGCGGCGCAGCCTGCGCCCGGCGGCCCGGCGCCGCCGCGGTCCCGGCGGGCGGGCGGGGGTACCCGCCGCGCCGGGAGCCGCGGTGGCCGGTCCGGTCGTGGTCGTCGTGGTCACCGGTGCTACCGGCCCATCGCCGCCCGGGCCGCCTCAGCCAGGTCGTCGAGCGCCTGTTGCGGGGTCTTCTGCTCGAGCAGGGCCGACTCGATCGCCGGCGAGAAGTCGCCGCGGATCTCCAGCCACTGCGGCGGGCCACCCTCGCGCTGCGCCACGTCCAGGTTCTCCATCGCGAACTGCACCAGCGGGTTGCCCTGCACGTACCCGCTGTCCAGCAGCTCCGTCAGTGCCGGCACGTTGCCGCGCTGCTCGTTTGCGGCCAGCGACGGCTCGGGCCCGGCGAGGAACTGGGCCAGCGCCAGCGCCGCCTGCTGGTTCTCGGAGCTGGCCGACACCGTGGCCAGTGTGCCGCCGAAGAACATCCCCGGCTGCGTACCGTTGATGAGGAACGGCTGAATCTGGTCGGCCAGCTCCGGTGCCGCCTCCTGGAGCTGGATCCAGAGGTTGTTGTGGCACACGGCCATCGCCGCCCGGCCGTTGAGCAGCGGGTGCACGTCGGCGTCGGTGTTCGAGAACCCGATGTCCTCGACCTGGTCCTGGTTCATCAGGCCGGTGATGAACTCCAGCGCCGCCACCCCCTCGGCCGAGTTGAAGGTCGGCTCGGTGGCGCCCTCGTTGAACAGTGAGCCGCCCGCCGAGAACAGGAAGACCTCGTACATCTGCCGCAGGTCCATTGACAGCATGTCGAAGCCGGCCCGCTGGAGGGTGCCGCTGCCGTCGCGCTCGGTCAGGGCCACGGCGTAGTCGCGCAGCTCCTCCCAGGATGCCGGCGGTTGCTCGTACCCGGCCTCGGCCAGCAGGTCCATCCGGGCGCACCCGAACCGGGTGTCGAGCATGATCGGCAGTGCGTAGAGCGATCCGTCGACGGTGCCACCGGCGACGATCTGCGGGGTGTAGTCGCCGGCCAGCGACTCGGCGGTGACGCCGAGGCTGTCCAGCTCGGCGAGCACCCCGTTGGCGGCGAACGCCTCGACCCAGCCGACGCCCATCATCATGACGTCGGGTATCAGGCCGCCGGCGACCGCCGTGGTGAGCTTCTCGTTGAGAGTGCCGTAGGTCTGGTAGTCGACGCTGACCGTCACCTCCGGGTACTCCTCATAGAACGCCGGCAGGATCTCCTCCTCGAGCAGCCGGTTTCCCTCCGTACCTTCGTAGATCGGGGTGAGCATGGTCAGCTCACCGCTGACGTCACCATCGTCCTGGTTGCCGTCCGTATCTCCGTTTCCACACGCCGTGAGCACGAGCGACAGCGCTGCGGCCGCGGCGAGCAAGCCAACCCTCCCCCGGTGCCTGTGGATCTTCATGCGCTGCACTCCCTCCGGGCAGTCAACCGGTTCGCTTTAAAGATCACTGGTGTAACGTTGCAACGACCATAAGCCTGAGTTGCTACCGCGTCAAGAGGGCGTTCTGCCGACCTGTCCGCGGAGCTGTGGCGCAGTGGCGGGGCAGGTTGATACATCGTTACACCGGTAGGTAGGGTGTGATCCGTCGGACGAGCAGCAGAATGGACGCCATGGCAGAGATCACCATCCAGCAGGTCGCGCAGGCGGCGGGGGTGTCACCCAGCACGGTGTCCAACCTGCTGAACGGCCGCGCGCACCGGATGCTGCCGGCGACCCGCCACCGGGTCGAGAAGGCTATCGAGCGGCTCGGCTACCGCCCCAACCGGGCGGCGCGCCAGCTGCGGACCGGCCGGACCCAGACGATCGGGCTGGTGGTGCCGTCGGTCGGCAACCCGTTCTGGGGCGCGTTCGCGCGCCACCTGGAGTCCGCCGCGCTCGCCGAGGGCTACCACGTGCTGCTGTGCAACAGCGAGCGCAACCCGGAGCGGGAGCGCCACTACATCGACGAGCTGTGGTCCGACGGGATCCGGGGGGTCGTGCTGTGCTCGTCGCTGCCGTCCCTCGACCACGTCCGGCCACTGATCGAGCGCGGGCTCCAGCTGGTGACCTTCGACCGGGCCGCGCAGGCCGCCGACCCCGAGTCGCTGGTCAGCATCAGCGTCGACAACGTGGTCGGCATGCATCTGGCGACCACCCACCTGATCGGGCTCGGGCACCGCCGGCTGGCCTTCGTGTCCGGCGCCCTCGGCAGCGTCAACCGGAAGGACCGCTACCGCGGGTTCGTGGACGCCCTGGAGCTGGCCGGGCTGCCCGCCGACAGCGCGGCCGTGTGGTCGGGCGCCTCGGCCGAGTGGTTCGGCGACGTCGAGGCCGCCGAGCTGGGCCGGGAGGCCGCCCGCGAGCTGCTGTCCGGTGACCGGCCGCCCACCGGGATCGTCGCGGTCAACGACATGTGCGCGCTCGGCGTGTGCCGGGGAATTCGCGACGTCGGGCTGCGGGTCGCCCACGACGTGTCGGTGGTGGGCTTCGACGACATCGTGCTCGCCGACCTCTACGACCCGCCGCTGACCACCGTGCGCCAGCCGTCGCCACAGCTGGCCACGTCGGCGTTCGCCGAGCTCAAGGCCCGGGTCGAGAACCCCGGAACCACCCCGGGCCGCTCCCTGCTGGTGCGCCCGGAGCTGGTGGTGCGGGAGTCGACCGCTCCCCCACCTTCACACCCCTGAGAGAGGCTCCCCCGAGAGGACTCGAACCTCTAACCTGCCGGTTAACAGCCGGACGCTCTGCCGATTGAGCTACGGGGGACCGCTTGTCCCGCCGGCGCGCGTCCGGTAGGACCGCGACCAGGGTACCGGACCGGACCCGGTCAGTGGCCACAGGGTTTGCCCACCGGCGCCGCCGGTGACCGGCCGAGCGGCTGGTCGGAACAGGTCATATGCCCCGAGATGACGGGATCAGCGGTATCCTGGCCCCGGGAGCCACGACGTTCCGGACCGGTGGAAGATGGGTAAGTCGGGGGCTGAGGGACGAAGCAGACTCGGAAGGAGTCGTCATGCGCGGCAAGCTGTGGTTTCTGGGCGGAGTAGCGGTGGGCTTCGTGGTCGGCGCCCGGGCGGGTCGGGAGCGCTACGACCAGCTCGTCGCCACCGCCCGCCGGATGTGGGACCACCCGACCGTCCAGGAGGCGGCCGGCGTGGTGCAGGCACAGGCGAACCGGCTGTACGAGGAGGGCAAGGAGACGGTGACCGAGAAGCTGAGCCACACCAAGCTCGGCGAGCGGTTCAGCCACCCGCCGGGGCCCACCGACGAGGCCGGGTTCACGAGCGACCGGGACCCACTCGGCAACTCGGCCCAGCGCCCGGCCTAACCCGCCCAGCCCGGCATCCGGGCGGGCCGGTCAGCCCGCGCTGGTGAACGCGGCGTCGAAGGCCGCCGCCGGTGGGTCGAACGCGAGCCGGCGCACGTAGGCCAGCGCGTCCGGCGCCCCCACCAGCCGGTCCATGCCGGCATCCTCCCACTCGACCGAGATCGGTCCCGCGTACCCGATCGTGTTCAGCGCCCGGAAGCAGTCCGCCCACGGCACGTCCCCGTGGCCGACCGACACGAAGTCCCAGCCCCGGCGCGGATCGCCCCACGGCAGGTGGCTGCCCAGCCGGCCCCGCCGCCCGTCGGCCGCCCGCAGCCGGGTGTCCTTGCAGTCGACGTGGTAGATCCGGTCGGCGAACTCCAGCAGGAACCCGACCGGATCGACGTCCTGCCACAGCATGTGGGACGGGTCCCAGTTCAGCCCGAACGCCGGGCGGCGGCCGATCGCCGCCAGGGTCCGCACGGTGCTCCAGAAGTCGTACGCGATCTCGCTCGGGTGCACCTCCAGCGCGAACCGGACCCCGACCGCGTCGAACTCGTCCAGGATCGGGTGCCACCGGTCGGCGAAGTCCCGGAACCCGGCCTCCACCAGCTGCTCCGGCACCGGCGGGAACATCGCCACCGTGTGCCAGATCGAGGACCCGGTGAAGCCGACCACCGTGTCCACGCCGAGCGCCGCCGCCGCCCGGGCGGTGTCGGCCAGCTCCCGCGCCGCCCGCTGCCGGACCCCTTCCGGGTCCCCGTCGCCCCAGATCCGGGCCGGCAGGATCGCCCGGTGCCGCTGGTCGATCGGGTGGTCGCAGACCGCCTGCCCGACCAGGTGGTTCGAGATCGCCCACACCCGCAACCCGTACGCGGCCAGGATCTCCCGCCGGCGCGGGACGTACCGGTCGTCGGCGAGCGCCTTGTCGACCTCGAAGTGGTCGCCCCAGCAGGCGATCTCCAGCCCGTCGTAGCCCCACTGGCTGGCCAGCCGGCAGACCTCCTCGAACGGCAGGTCCGCCCACTGGCCGGTGAACAGCGTGACCGGTCGTGGCATGGGTCCAGGATGCACCAATCCACCCGGCCCGTCAGCGCGAGCGCCAGGTTCCCTGTGCCACCTGCGGCACGAACGTGTCCAGCGCCGGGTCCGGGAGCGCGACCGTGGCGCCGAGCTGCGCCGACCGGTAGGCCGCCATCAGCAGCGTGGTGACCACCAGCCCGTCGTGGCAGGTCTCGGCCGGCTGCTCACCGCGCCGGAACGCCTGGACCATGTGCCGGTCCTCGTCCACATAGCCGTACGTGTAGGGCTCGTCCCCGATCACCGGCATCAACCCCTGCTCGGCGTTCTGCTTCTCGATCAGGTCCTCGCCCGGCTCCCCCTGCAGCGCGCGGGACAGGAACACCCGCGCCTCGGTCTGCAGCGAGTCGACCGCCATCGAGTACTCCGGGCCGAGCAGCTCGAAGTGCAGCCGCAGCCCGGCACCGACGAAGCTCCAGGAGGTGGTGGCCTCGACCAGCACCTGCTCCCGGTCCGGGTTCTCGAACGTGACCACCGCGTGGGCATAGTCCTCGGAGGGGTGGCGCCGGTAGTCCAGCTCGCCCGGGTAGCGCGCCGCCAGCTCGTCCGCGTACCGTGCCCGGGACCACTTCAGCCCGGCCACCGTGGCCGACACGCTCTTCGGGGTGAGGGTGGCCTTGTCCACCCCAGGCGGGGTGAGCAGGTGCCGGCCGGCCTCCACCGAGTGGCACATCATGTCCAGCAGCACGCCGCCACCCTGCCGCTGGCCGTCCCAGAACCAGCTCCGGTGCGGTCCACTGTGCTCCTCCGCGCACCGGGCCAGGTAGGGCGACCCGGCCAGCGCCGCCCCCCGGGCCCAGGTGACCTCCTTGGCCCGGTTCAGCGCCGGCGCGAACACCTGGTTCTCCAGGTAGCCGTGGCTGAGCCCGGCCTCCTTGAACGCGGTGAGGATCCGCTCCGCCTCGGCGACCGTTCGCGCCAGCGGCTTCTCCACCGCCACCCCGCGCAGCTGCGCCCGCCCGGAGGCGACCTCCTCGCAGATCGTCTCGATCTGCTCCACCCGGACCTGGTTCGGGGTGGTGACCCACACCGCGTCCACCGCCGGGTCGCGGACCAGCTCCCGCAGGTCACTGTGGACCTGCGGGTCGCCGACCTGCAGCCGCCGGCAGGTCCCGGCGAGCTCCTGCGCGGTCGCCTGGTTGCGCCCGAACACGCCGGTGATGTCCGCGTCCCGGATCGCCGGCCATCCCCGCACATGGAAGTCGGCCACGAACCCGCTGCCGACGAAGCCGACTCCAAGCCGTCCGTTCGTCACGTCTCCTCCTCGTTGCATCGCTTACCCCGTTCTGCGCTGGGCGGCCGCGTAGGCCCACGCGAGCCCCAGCACGATCACGCCGAAGACGACCTGCTTCATGGCCTGGGTGGCGTTCAGGAAGGTGAGCATGGTGTTGAGCACGCCCAGGATCAACGCACCGAAGATGGTTCCGGAGTACGACCCGACGCCGCCGAACAGCGAGGTACCGCCGATCACCGCCGCCGCGACCGACGGCAGCAGGAACTCCTCGGCCAGCCGCAGGTCGACCGACCCGACCTGGCCGGCGATCAGGACGCCGGCCACCGCCGCCAGCAGGCCGCTGATCGCGTAGACCACCAGCAGCACCTGCCACTCCCGGACCCCGGCCAGCCGGGCCGCGGTCGGGTTGTCGCCGACCGCGTAGATCATCCGGCCCAGCCCGGAGCGCCGCAGCCCGAGGATCACCACCACCGCCACCGCCGCCCAAACCAGCGCGTTGTAGGGGATCAGGTGGCCGGCGAACGAGCCGCCGCCGACCGTACGCAGGAACGGCGGCACCGCGGTCACGCCCCGGAAGATGGTCGGCGCCCACTGGCTGAGCAGCCCCAGCAGGATCGCCGACATCGCCAGCGTCATGATCAGCGGGTGCACCCGGAACACCCCCACCCCGACCCCGTTCACCGCCCCGATCAGGGCGCCGACCAGCAGGCCGACCACGATCGAGTACGCGAGCCCGGTGCCGGCCTGGCTGCCCACCACGTACCCGGCCAGGGTGGCCACCATCGCGACCGAGATGTCGATCCCGCGGGTGAGCATGAGGACGGTCTGGGCGGCCGCCAGGATGCCGACCGGCGCCGCCAGCAGCAGCGTGTTCCGTACCCCCCGGACGCTCAGGTAGCCGGGCTCGATCGCGACGGTGACCACCACCAGCAGCGCCAGCACCGCGCCGAGCACGAGCAGCGGCCGCTCGGACAGGTAGCCGGCCCAGCCAGCCTCGGCCGGGCGCGCGCCGGCCCGGTCGTCCCGCACAGAGGTCTCGGTCTCGGTCATTGGGTTCTCCATCGACGCAGCTGCAGCAGGCCCGCCACCACCATCACCGCCACGATCACCCCGCCGCGGACCACCTGCGCGGTGTTCGGGTCGATCCCCATCGCGGTCAGGATCGGGCTCAGGGTGAAGAAGATGATCCCGGCACCGGCGGCACCGACCACCGACCCGACGCCCCCGCCGAGCAGGATCCCACCGAGCACCACCGCGGCCAGGCTGTTCAGCGTGCCGTTCACGGCGTTGTCGAACCGCGGGTCGCCGGAGTTGGCGATCGCGGTCAGGGCGACCCCGGCCAGCCCGGCGAACCCACCCCCGGTCGCGTACGCGGTGACTTTCGCCCGCACCACCCGCACGCCGGACAGGTAGGCGGCGTGGTCGTCGCTGCCGATCGCGTAGATCGACAGGCCGGTCCGGGTGCGGGTCAGCCACGCCGCGAACAGCAGGGTCGGGACCGCGATCGCGATCAACGACGGCCCGAAGTTGGTGCCGATCCCGGTGGTGGAGCCGGTGAACGCGTACCGGAGCTGCCCGCTGGTGCCACCGCCGGGCGACGGGAGGACCATCAGCGCCACCCCCGTGAAGATGAACAGCGTCGCGAGCGTCACCACGATGTCCGGGATCCGCGAGACCGCGATCACCCACCCGACGAAGCCGTTGAGCAGCGCCGCGCCGGCCACCACCGCCAGCGCGATCAGCACCGTCACCTCCGGCGGCTGCCCCTCCATCAGCGCCGCCGCGGTGGAGTTGGACAGCACCATCAGGCCACCGGCGCCGAGGTCCACTCCCCCGGAGATCACCACCACGCCCTGGGCGAGCGCCAGGTAGACCGAGGGCAGGCTGTTCTTGGCGATCGAGGTGATCTCGAACTCGCCGAACTCCGGGATCAGCGTCGTGTACCAGCCGATCAGGGCCAGCAGCAGCAGCCACACGCCGGCGGTCCAGCCCCGCCGCCGTACCCACCGGCGCACCGACGCCGCCCGGCCCCGGCGGACCGGCGCGCTGGTCTCGCTGCTCACGCCACCTCCTGCAGACCGTGGGCGGCGCTGAGCAACGTCGCCTCGTCCGCCGCGGCGGCCGGCAGCTCCTGCACCACCACCCCGCCGTACATGACCAGCACCCGGTCACAGACCAGCGGCACCTCGGTGAGCTCGCTGGTGTAGTAGAGGATCGCCGCCCCGTCGCCGGCCAGCTCCCGCAGCAGCTGGTACAGCTGCTCCTTGGTGTGGATGTCGATGCCCCGGGTCGGGTCGAAGCACAGCAGGGTGCGGAACCCGGCGGTCAGCCACCGCCCGACCGCCACCTTCTGCTGGTTGCCGCCGGACAGCCGGCGCACCTGCCGCTGCGCCCGGGTGTCGATCGCCAGCCGCGCCACCGTCCGGCCGACCAGCGCCTGCTCGTCGGCGGCCAGCGAGAACCAGCGCGAGAACCGGTTGTAGAGCGCCGAGGCCAGGTTGTCGTGCAGCGACTGCCGGGGCAGCAGCGCGTGCAGGCGGTCGGCGGGCACCAGCACGACTCCCTTGCGGACCAGGTCGTACGGGGAGCGAGGCCGCACCGGCTCGCCGCCCACCACCAGCTCGCCGCCGTCGAACGGGCGGTTCCCGGAGAGCACGTCGAACAGCCGGTCCTGCCCCTGCCCTTCCAGCGCCACCACGCCCACGATCTCGCCGGCGTGCACCCGCAGCGACACCCCGCGCAGGTGCTCGCGGGAGGTCAGCGAACGCGCCTCCAGCGCGGCCACCGCGCCCTCCGGACGCTCGCTCGGCCGGTCCGGCACCGCCGGGACCTCGGCCGCACCGGCGGCCGACTGCGCGACCACCTCGCCCAGCATCGGCTCCACCAGCCGTCGCTCCCCGCCCTCCCCGGGGACCACAGTGGCCACCGTCCGTCCATCCCGGAGCACCGTCGCCTCGTCGCACACCCGCAGCACCTCCCGCAGCCGGTGGGTGATGAACAGCACCGACCGGTCCCGGCCCCGCCAGTGCGTCATCACCGAGAACACCAGGTCCACCTGGTCGCCGGGCAGGGCGGCGGTGATCTCGTCGAGCACCAGCAGCTGCGGGTCGTGCGCCAGCGCCCGGGCGAGGTCGAGCAGGCGCAGCGCCGGCAGCGGGAGGTCCCGGGCGTACGCGTCGAGGTCCAGGCCGCCCAGCCGGAGCCGGTCCGCCCAGCCAGCGAACCGGCCCCGGTCGATGCCCGCCAGCCGCAGGTTCCGGTCGACGGTCAGGTCGGGGGCGAACGTCGGGTCTTGGAACACGGTCGCCACGCCCGCCGCGAACGCGTCGGCCGGTCGCTTCGGGCGCACCGGCACGCCGCGCAGCTCGACCGTCCCGCCGTCGGCGGGGAGCACCCCGGCCAGGATCTTGACCAGGGTGCTCTTGCCCGCTCCGTTCGCGCCCAGCAGGGCGTGGATCTGTCCCGGCCGGATCGTCAGGTCCGCTCCGGCCAGCGCCGGGACACTGCCGTACCGCTTAGTGACCTCCCGCGCCGACAGCAGCGCTGTGCGGCCCACCGCGTCGCTGGCTTCGGTCATCTCGTCCCGGTCCGCCGCACTACTCACCCGGCCCCTTGCAGTCCAGGACGTCCTGCTGGGTGTAGGTCGTCCACGGCGCGATCTCGATCGTGGCGGACTCTCCCTGGGCCAGCTCGGGCAGGTAGAGGTTCTCGAGCGCGGGCAGGTCGTCGACGTTGTTGAAGACCTCCGGCGTGAGCAGCGTGTCCTGCGGGTGCTCGGCGGCACCGGTCAGCAGGTCGGTCGCGATCGCGGTCGCCACCCCGCCGACCGGCGGCGGGTTGGTGACGATCGCGCCCACCAGGCCCTCGCCCTCCAGCTCGATCAGCTGCTGGATGAACCCGTTGTTGTCGGCCCCGACGATCGGCACGTACGGGTGGCCAGCGGCCTCGAACTGCTCCACCACCGTGTAGTCGATGCCGGAGGTCCAGATCCCGTCCACCTGGGTGGTGGAGAGGATGTCCAGCGCCTGCTGCGCACCGGTCGACGGGTCCCAGCCGGTGAACACCTCGTTGGCGATGGTGATGTCCGGGTAGTCCGCCAGCGCCTGTTGGAAGCCCTCGTCGCGGTCGGCGTCGGCCGGGTGACCGTCGAAGCCGCGCATGTAGAGCACGTCACCGGAGCCGCCGAGCTGCTCGAACAGCCACCGGGCGCCCAGCTCCGCGTACGCCACCTGGTCGTTGGTCACGTTGTAGGCGGCCTCGGCGGTCACCGCCTGGTCCACCGAGATGACCAGGATCCCCTGCTCGTCCGCGGCCGCGATCACGTCGTCGAGCGCGGTCCGGTCGGCCGGGTTGACGATGATCGCGTCGACCCCCTGCGAGATCAGGCCCTCCAGGTCGGAGATCTGGCCGCTCGCGTCGGTGTCCCGGTTGGCGAGCACCACGTCGTCCACCACCCCGCTGACCCGGGCCTGCGCGTTGATCGCGCACACCATCTGCTCCCGCCACTGGTTGCCGACCAGCGTGTTGCTGACCGCGATGGTGAAGGTCTCGGCACCGTCCCCGTCGCCCGAGTCGTCCCCTCCGCCGCAGCCGGCGAGCACGAGCGCGAGCACCATGGCTCCCGTACCAACCTGGAATGATCGTCTTATCACCATATCGTCGCTCCTCTATCCGGGATGTCTGCTCGTGTGTCTGGTGTCATGCCATCTGCTCGAAGGCGAGGTCGCTGGCGAGCACGGCGGCGCCGGTCACCCCGGCCCGCGGCCCGAGCTCGGTGAGCACGACCGGCAGGTTGCTGGTGGCCAGCGGTAGCGAGCGGCGGTAGACCACGCTGCGGATCTCCGCCAGCAGCAGGTGGCCGAGCTGGGCCAGCCCGCCACCGATCACGATCATGGACGGGTTGGCGAAGCTCACCAGGCCGGCCAGCACCCCGCCGACCGCCTGCCCGCCGGCTCGGATCAGCTGGATGCAGGTGGCATCCCCCTCGGCCGCACCCTCGCCGACGTCCCGGGCCGACAGTGACCCGTGCTCGCCGAGCCGGTCGGCCAGGGCCGCCGAGGCCCCAGACCGCGCCACCGCCGCCGCGTCCCGGGCCAGCGCCGCCCCACCGAACACCGCCTCCAGGCACCCGACGTTGCCGCACGCGCACACCGGCCCGTGCGCGTCCACCTGGATGTGGCCGATGTCCCCGGCGCAGCCGTCGGTCCCCCGGTAGACCTCACTGGACAGGTAGATCCCGCAGCCGATGCCGGTGCCGATCTTCACGAACATGAAGTCGTCTACGGACGGCACCACTCCGGCGTGCCGCTCGCCGATCGCCATGATGTTGACGTCGTTGTCGACCACCGCCGGGCAGCCGTGCTCGCGGGCGAGCAGGTCCCGCACCGGGAACCGGTCCCAGCCGGGCATGATCGGCGGTGAGACGGGAACCCCGTCCCGGAAGCTGACCGGGCCGGGAACCCCGATCCCGATCGCGTCCAGCCGCTCGTACGCCCCGTCGATCTTTGCTTTTGCCAGCAGCTCGTCGACCCGGTGCAGGATCGCCTTGGGTCCGGAGCGGATGTCCGCCGGCTCGGAGTAGGCCGCGACCGGCTCCAGCCGGCCGTCGGTGACCTCCACGTCGATCGAGGTGGCGCCCAGGTCGACCGCCGCGAACCGCAGGTGCCGGCTCAGCTCCACCAGGGTCGACCGGCGCCCGCCCCGGGAGGCGGCCGGCCCGGCCTCGGCCACGTAACCGGCGGCGACCAGCCGCTCCAGCTCGGCGACCAGCCGCGGCCGGGGAACGTCCAGCGCGTCGGACAGCTGCGCCCGGGAGACCGGGCCCTGGTCGCGCAGCAGCCGCAGCAACCGGAGGTGGAGGGGTCCTGGCGGGCGCATCGTCAGCTCGGCTCCGTGGTGGGTCATCGCGGATGGGCACCTGGGTCTCAGCCTACGACCTTCGGTTGTGCCTGTCCACGACTTGCAGGTCGAACCACCGAAACTTTCGTCCGAACGAACAGAAGTCCCGAGGGCGCCTTTCCCGCGGTGTGATCACCCCGGCGGCCGGGGCGGACCCGCCACCCCCTTACCGACCGCCTCCAGGAAGTTCAGGTCGAACAGGTCGGTGGCCGGTCCGCCGGCCGGGGCGGTGAACACCAGGTGCAGCGCGAACGTCTCACCCGGGTCGGCGACGGGGGCGGTGACGGTCACCCATTCGCCACCCGTGTCGCCGACCGGAGCCGAGCCGAGCAGCGCGCCGTCCGGAGCGTCCCGCCGCAGCTCCACCACCCCACCGGGGCCACTGGAGCGGACCCGGAACCGGACCTGCCCGGTGTTGAGCAGGTTCACCGGGTGGTACGCCGCCCAGTCGCCGTGGTCCAGGCCGGTCAGCCGCTGCCCGCCGCCCTCGACCGGGTCCTGGGCCGGTCCGATCAGCACCCCGTCCGCGTCGGCGAAGAACTCCGCCTGCTTGCGCTTGGGCTGCAAGGTCAGCTGGTCGAAACCGGACAGCGACGGCAGCGCGCCGGCTCCCTGGTCGGTGAAGCGGGCGCTGATCACCCAGGACAGGTCCAGATCGGAGTCGTGCCCGGCGTCCGGGATCTCGAACCGGCCGTCACAGCCGGTTTGCTGGCCGATCGGGTGCGCGTGCTCGTCGTGGCCCTGCGCCGAGTTCAGCGTGACCAGCTCGCACCTGATCCGGCCCGGTGCCCGGCCCTCCTCCGGGTCGGTGACCCGGACCCGGAACCGGACCCGGTCGCCGAAGTCGAAGAACCCGCCGTCGACCGGCCGCTGCAGGTCGACGATCGGAGCGGTGTTGCCGACCACCACCGTGACCGCGGACCGGCCGACCCGCTCCCGCGCGTCGGTGACGGTCAGGGTCGCCGAGAACACCCCGGGGTCCTGGTAGACGTGGGTGGGGTGCGGCTCGGTCGAGGTGGTGCCGTCGCCGAAGCTCCACTGGCGCGAGACGATCTCACCGCCCGGGTCCGGGTGGTGGGTGCCTTCGCTTTCGAACGCCACCGCCAGCGGCGGCTGCCCGGACTGTGGCTGCGCCGCCGTCCGAGCCACCGGCGAGCGCCCGTCGGCCACGAAGTCCACCCGGGACAGCTTCGCCTCCGGGTGCTCGACGAAGAACCCGCCCCCGTACTCCAGAACGTAGAGCGACCCGTCCGGGCCGAACTCCATGTCCATCGGGTGGTGCCAGTCGGCGTCCGGCAGCATGTCCAGGATCTCCGACACCTGGCCGTCGTCGCCGAGGTGGAACAGCTTCAGAAAGTCGCGCGCCCACTCGTACAGCACCGGGATGCCGGAAAGCTCCGGTGGGAAGGCGGTCGGGAACCGCTCCGCTACCGCCGGGTCGAACTTGTACGCGGGACCGCCCATCGGCCCGCCCCCGGTGGGCTCCCCCGGGAACGGCCCCAGCTCCGGGAACAACGGGTTGACGAAGCCATTGTGCCACCAGACGTTCGCCGGCACCACCGGCGGCAGCTCCCGCAGGCCGGTGTTGCGGGGCGAGTCGTTGACCGGTGCCGAGCAGTCGAACGGCTCGCCCGACTCCTCGGTGTCGAAGTCGAAGTCGACGTACGGGTCGCCCGGGCCGACGCAGTACGGCCAGCCGTAGTTGCCCGGCTCGGTGATGTGGTTCCACTCGACCGTCGCCCGCGGCCCGCGCGCCGGGTCCGGCTGGTTTGCGTCCGGCCCGTAGTCGCCGAGGTAGACCGCGTCGGTGACCGGGTCGACCGAGAACCGGAACGGGTTCCGGAAGCCCATCGCGTAGATCTCCGGACGGGCCAGCTCCGGGTCATGCTCGCCGGCCGGGAACAGGTTGCCGTCCGGGATCTCGTACGAGCCGTCGTCGGTGACCCGGATCCGCAGCAGCTTGCCGCGCAGGTCGGCGGTGTTCGCCGCGGTCCGCTGCGCGTCGAAGCCGGGGTTGCGGAACGGCCGCTCGTCGATCGGGGCGAACCCGTTGGACTGGAACGGGTTCGTGTCGTCACCGGTGGACAGGAAGAGGTTGCCCTGCGAGTCGAAGTCGATGTCACCACCGTTGTGGCAGCACAGCCCCCGCTCGATCGGCAGCTCCAGGATCACCTGCTCCGAGTCGAGGTCGATGTGCGGGAAGGTCGGATCGTCGACGAACCGGAACCGGGAGAGCTGGTTGTGGCCGAGGTACTCGTCGAACACGCTGGTGTCGCCGCCCGGCTCCACCTGCTCCGGCGCGGCGTCGGTCGGGAAGCCCTCGATCACCGGGGAGTAGTAGATGTAGACCCAGTGGTTCTCGGCGAAGTCCGGGTCCAGCGCGATCCCCTGCATCCCGTCCTCGGAGAACTCGTAGACGGGCAGTGACGTGATGATCCGGGTGCTGGCGGTCTGCGGGTCGAACAGGCGGATCTGACCCTGCCGGTTGGTGTGCAGCACCCGCCGGTCCGGCAGGACCGCCATCGACATCGGTTCGCCCACCTCGCTGGTGAGCGTGACTTTCTCGAAGTTCTGCCAGTCCGGCGGCGGAGGGTGGCCCTCGTGCGCGGCGGCTGGACCGGTGGTGAGCAGCGCCGGCAGCGGCAGCAGGGCCACCGCCCCGAACGCGGCCAGCCGGGTTCGGATCGATGACATGAGTCGGGTCTCCTCGGGAGCGGGTGGTTGGGGGGAGCGTCAGCCGCGCAGCGCGCGCATCGCCTGGTAGCTGCGGTCCGCGGCGCCCAGCGACCCGCCCAGCTCGTCCGGCGTGTCCGGGGCGTTGTCCTGCTCCCAGAGCGAGAAGCGCTGGCCCGGCCGGCCGACCTCCCGGTAGAACGCGGCGTAGTCGATGTCGCCGGCGCCGAACTCCACGAAGTCGAACCCATTGGGTAGGTCCTCGCGGCGCTCGCCGTCCTTGGCGTGCAGCAGTGGGAACCGGTGCTGGTTGGTTCGGACAAAGTCGGCCGGGTCGAACCCGGGGGCGATGTGCTGACCGACGAAGGCCCAGAACACGTCCAGCTCGAAGAAGACCAGGTCGGGGTCGGTCTCGGCCAGCAGCACGTCGTAGAGCCGCACGTCCGGCGCGTCGGCCGCGAACCGGAACTCGTTCTGGTGGTTGTGCTGGTACCACTTCAGGCCGCGACTGCGCGCCTCGACGCCGAAGCCGTTGAACTCCTCGGCCGCGGCCTGGTAGCCGGCCACCGTCCGGTTGTCCGGTGTCACCGGCTCGTTGGCGGTCCCGATGTACGGCAGCCCGAGGATCTCGGCCTGGTCGAGCTCCTGCTGCAGGTTGGTGCGGAAGGCGTTCAGGCCGCGATGGGCGCCGATGCCCTGCAGACCGTGGTCGTCGAGCAGCGTTCGCAGCTGTGGGATGGTCAGGCCGGGCTCGGCCGGCGAGTTGTAGTCGAAGAACTCGAAGTACCGGTAGCCGACCCGGGACAGCTCCGCGAAGACCACGCGGAAGCCCAGCTCGGAGACCGCGTCCCGGATGCTCCACTGCTGGATGCCGATCTTCCCCGGTGGGATCAGATGCCCCCTGGCGGGCCTGCCGGACCCGGCGGTCACCGGCTGACCGGTGCCGGCCAGGGTGGCCGCGCTGACCGCGACCGTGGCACCGGCCGCCCGGAGCAGTCCCCGGCGGCTGAGGTTTGGGAGGTTCATGACGGCTCCTTGGTCGAGGGGTTCCACAGGAGGTCAGATGGCTGGCACGGCACGCAGTGTGTCGCGCCGGTCACATGGTTCTGTCGCCGACTCTAGGAGCTTCCGTTCCGGATGTCCAGATCTAGCTACGCTCGAAACCTATCTTCTCGATGATCGAGCAGAAGTTCGCTCCGTAACGCCCAGGAATGTCGTAACTACCCGGACCGCCGCCGTCAGCCCAGCAGCAGCCGGGCCATCCGGCGAGCGGCCACCGCCAGGCCGAGCACCACCGCCGCCAACAGGTATGCCAGGTGCCAGAGGTGCCCCCAGCCGACCGTGCCGGTGGTGATCGACCGGATCAGCTCCACCCCGTGGTAGAGCGGGCTGACCTGCACCAGCACCTGCATCGCCACCGGATAGCTCGCCACCGGCACGAACGTGCCCGAGAACAGGAACACCGCGAACTGCACGATGCCCACGTAGTCGAAGTCCTGCCAGCTGCGCATCAGGGTCGCGAACGCCATCCCCAGCGCGCCGAACGCGAACCCGACCAGCAGCGCCGCCGGAAACGCGGCCAGCGCCCGCACCGGGCTGGTCACATCCAGCACCACCATCACCACCAGGAACGCCCCGGTATACATCGCGCCGCGCAGCATCGCCCAGCCCAGCTCCCCGAACGCGATCTCGACCGGGGTGACCGGCGTGTTCAGCACCGAGTCGTAGAGCTTCGCGAACTTCATCTTGGCGAAGAAGTTCATGGTCGACTCGGCGATCGCGCCGTTCATCGCGGCGGCGGCCAGCAGCGCCGGGGCCAGGAAGGTCAGATAGGGCACCACCCGGCCGTCGGGCAGCTCCATGTCCCCCACCAGCGCGCCCACCCCCCAGCCGATCGCGAGCAGGTAGAGCAGCGGCTCGGCGAACCCGGAGACCACCAGCCACCAGTACGTGCCGCCGGTGCGGAACGCGACCAGGTTGCGCTCGGTCACCGCGGCAGCCCGGCGCGCCCGCAGCTCGTCGCCGGCCAGCACCCGGGCCACCGCCGTCGTCACCATGATCATCGACCGCCCTATGTCGCAAGCCGCCGCCGGAACCGGGCCATCGCCAGGACGAACCCGACCCCGACCCAGAGCCCGAGGTATCCGAGATGGACCGGCACCGGCCAGGCGGTGCCGATCCCGAGCACGGCCGCGCGGCACAGCTCGACGCCGTGCCACAGCGGCAGCGCGTACGCCAGCGGGCGCAGCAGCTCCGGCAGCTGCCCGACCGGGAAGAACACCCCGGAGAACAGCACCATCGGCAGCAGCGCGAACCGGAACATCACCGCCTGCAGGTTGGCGCTCTCGATGGTGGCCGAGAACGCGAACATCGGCGCCGCCACCGCCAGCCCGACCAGCACCGCCACCAGCGGAGCCAGCCCCGCCCAGGCCGACGTCACCGCCCCGAACGGGATCATCACCAGCAGGAAGGCGGCGGCCGCGACCGCGATCCGGAACCCGATGTAGCCGAGCTGGCCGGCGATCATGTCGCCCACCCGGAGCGGGGTGGCGGCCATGCCGTAGTAGATCCGCTGCCACTTGAAGTTGCCCAGCACCGGGAAGCTCGACTCGATCATCGCGATCTGCACGCCGGTGAAGGCCACCAGACCGGCCCCGATGAACTGCTGGTAGGGCAGGTCGAGGCCGCCCCCGCGGTCGACGTACTCCCCGACCGCCAGCCCCATCCCGAGGAAGAACAGCACCGGCATCACGAACGAGCTGAACACCGTGCCGCGCCAGAACCGCCGGTAGCCCACCAGCTGGTACTCCAGCACCGCGACGCTCGGATGCGCCATCAGCCGGTCTCGACCAGAGTCCGGCCGGTCAGGTGCAGGAACACGTCCTCCAGGCTGGCCCGGCGCACCAGCACACCGGACGGGGACAGGTTGCGCGCATACACCTCGGCGGCGGCTGCGTCGCCATCGTCCGCGTACAGCAGGATCCGGTCCGGCAGCAGCTCCAGCCGCTCCCCGATCCCGGCCAGCTTGTCCGCGAACGGCTCCAGCGCCGTCACGCCGAACCGAAGCTCCACCACCTCCCGGGTAGCGTGCTGCTCGATCAGCTCCCGGGGCGAACCCTCGGCCGCGATCCGCCCGCCGTCCATCACCACCAGCCGGTCGCACAGCTGCTCGGCCTCGTCCATGTAGTGGGTGGTGAGCACCAGCGTGGTCCCCTGCCGCTTGAGCCGAAACAGCCGCTCCCACACCAGGTGCCGGGCCTGCGGGTCGAGCCCGGTGGTCGGCTCGTCGAGCAGGACGATGTCGGGCTCGTTCACCAGCGACCGGGCGATCGTCAGCCGGCGCCGCATCCCGCCGGACAGTTGGTCGACCTTGCTGCCGGCCCGGTCCGCCAGCTGCACGAACTCCAGTAGCTGGTCGGCCCGCCGCCGGGCGGTGGCCCGCGGGATCCCGAAGTAGCGCGCGTAGGTGGTCAGGTTCTCCCGGGCGGTCAGCTCAATGTCGAGGTTGTCCTCCTGCGGGCACACGCCGAGCCGGGCCCGGATCGCCGGCCCCTGCCGGAGCGGGTCCATCCCCAGGATGGCCAGCTCGCCACCGGTGGGCGCGGACACGCAGCCGATCATCCGCATGGTGGAGCTCTTGCCGGCCCCGTTCGGCCCGAGGAAGCCGAACGCCTCGCCCTTGCGAACCTCCACGTCGATGCCGTCCACCGCCGTGAACTCGCCGAACCGCTTGACCAGCCCACGCGCCCGGATCAGCGCCTCGCCCCCGTCCATGACCACCACCCTGCTACCTCACGCGCGCTTCATGTCAAGCTCCGGGTGACAGTAACCCGGGGGTACGACAGGCACCCAGGGGTTTTCCGGACCGGACACCGGTACCCAGGTGCCTACCCGCCGGCGCCGGGGGTGGGCAGCTCGCGGAGCACGGCTTCGAGGCCAGCCGCGGTCTCGGCACGATCGCCCTGGCTGACCTCAACCCCCTCCGCCCGGAGCAGGTCGTGAGCTGCCCAGATCTCCAGCCCGAGCGCCCGCGCGAACTCGCGGAGAGTCACCCGGCCGCTCCGGTACGCCTTTCAGCGCGTCCCGCTTACGCAGCTCGCGGAGTGCGAAGTCGACGAGCTGTCGCAATGCCGTGGACCGGTCCTCGTAGTGGTCCCTGGCGTACGCGTCGAGCCTGCCGAGCAGGTCTTCGTCCATCGTGGCGTTCAGCCGGACCGCGTTACTCATGCCAGCTCCTCCTGCGGTCAGCCGGCCGGGTCCTGGGCGGCGCGGTGCCCGGCCACCAGCGCGTCGGTCGCCTCCCGTACCTCCGGCCGGTCCGGGTCGGTGCCCGGGTCGTAGCGCACCGCCCAGGTCAGGCCGTCGGTCCCGGGCACCCGCCGGGCCACCACCCGCACCCCGCCACCCGGTACGCGGTGGTGTGACGTGAACGACACGGACCGGGTGACCCGGGTCCGGACCACCTGCGGCAGGTCTCCGGGATCGGGCAGGTGCACGGTCACCGGCGGCCGGTCCGCGGTGACCGCGTACCCCTCCCGCTGCGCCACCGGCTCCCCCGCGGTGACCGTGAGCGCTCGCCCGGACCACCCGGCCTGGTGGATCTCGTGCCAGCCGAGCCGCCGGTCGGCACCGGGTAGGAACAACCCGGCGGTGCTCGCCACCACCACGCCACCGGTGTCGGTGCCCGCCCAGCCGACCACCCGCTCGTCCGGGTTCAGCGGCGGCCGCAGCTCCGCGGGCAGCCGCCGCCGCCTGAAGATCACCTCAGAGCCCTCCAGTGGCCCGCTCGCGCAGCGCCCGGGCGTGCTGCTCCAGCGAGAACAGGTCGGCGGCCAGCGACAGGTAGGTCGCCTTGTCGGTCACCGGGTTGACCCGCTGCACCTTCGACTTCAGCTCCGCCACCCGCGCGTCGACCGTGACCAGCTCCAGTTTGGCAAGGGTTACCCCCAGGTAGTGCGGGTCCGGGTCGCCGTCGCGCCGCAGCGGCTCCACCGCCAGCTCGTTGACCAGCGCGCTGGCGCCCAGGTCGACACAGGCGTCGCGTACCCGCTGCACCCACACCGGGCCGGAGGTGGCGCTGGCGCACCCACCCGCCTCCTCGATCGCGGTCCGGATCGCGGCATGCAGCGGGTGATGGTAGGCCGCCACGCCGAGCGCGTCGAACACCGGACCGGCCAGCACCGGCTCCTGCAGCGCCAGCTTGAGCGCCTCCCGCTCGACCAGCGTGGCCGGGTTGACCGTACCGGGGCGGGGGCGCGGCGGGGGCGGCGGCTCGGCGCCTCGGGCCGCCGCGGTGGCGACCGCCCGCAGCACCTGCTCGACCGGCAGCCCCAGGTCGCCGGCGAGTGCCCGGGCGAACTCCGGCCGCTTCTCCCGGTCCTTCACTTTCGCCACCAGCGGCGCCGCCCGCCGCATCGCCTCCACCCTGCCGTCCACAGTGTCCAGGTCGTAGCGCGAGATCACCTGCCGGAGCGCGAAGTTGACCAGCGGCTCCCGGCGCGCCACCAGGTCGCGTACCGCCGCGTCGCCCTTGCTCAGCCGCAGCTCGCACGGGTCCTGGTTGTCCGGGCTGACCGCGATGAAGGTACGCCCGACGAACCGCTGGTCGGACTCGAACGCGCGCAGCGCCGCCTTCTGCCCGGCCGCGTCCCCGTCGAAGGTGAAGATGATCTCGCCGGTGAACGCGTCGGTGTCCATCAGCAGCCGGCGCAGCACCCCCACGTGGTCGGTCCCGAACGCGGTGCCGCAGGTCGCCACCGCGGTCGGCACGCCGGCCAGGTGGCAGGCCATCACGTCGGTGTAGCCCTCCACGATCACCGCCCGGCCCTGCCGGGCGATCTCCCGCTTGGCCTGGTCGATGCCGTAGAGCACGTGCGACTTCTTGTAGAGCGGGGTCTCCGGCGTGTTCAGGTACTTCGGACCGTCCTCGTCCTCGCGCAGCTTGCGGGCACCGAACCCGATCACGTCACCGGAGATGTCCCGGATCGGCCACAGCAGCCGCCCCCGGAACCGGTCGATCCGGGAACCGGACCTCGCCTCCCGGGACAGCCCGGCGGTGATCAGCTCCTGGTCGGTGAACCCGCGCTGCCGCAGGTGCCGGGTCAGCGCGTCCCAGCTCTCCGGCGCGAAGCCGCAACCGTACCGCTGGGCCGCGTCCCGGTCGAAGCCCCGCTGGGCCAGGAACTCCCGCGCGCCCCGGGCGGCCGGGGTGAGCAGCTGCTCGGCGTAGAACTCGGCGGCGGCGGCGTGCCCGGCGACCAGCCGCTGCCGCTGCCCCTGTCCGGTGCGGGTGGGCGCCGGGCCGGCCTCCAGGTAGCGCAGCTGCACCCCGGCCCGGCTGGCCAGGTGCTCGACCGCCTCCACGAAGGTCAGGTGGCCGGCGTCCATGGCGAACGTGATCGCGTCGCCGCCTTTCCCACAGCCGTGGCAGTTGCCGGTGAGGATGTTGTCCTCCAGCACGAACGCGTGCGTGCCCGGAACCACCGGGCAGAAAACCTCCTCGACCTCGCCCAGATCCTCGATCGCCTCGACGCTCCACCCCCGCCGCTCGAACGACTTCTGATGGCCGAGGAACCTTCGCTGGTGCTCTGAGATAAGGAAGAACCCCTCTGGCAGATCCGATCCCATAAACGTCAACCGGTACACCGGCGTGGTGTAGCCGTGCTCGCCATTCGGCCGCTGGTAGTCGGCGAACCCGGTCCGGATATACTCGCGGATTCCGTAGGTACCGACGCCGATCCGCGTGCACAACGCCCGGACGTACTCGAGGTGCTCACGACGTGACGAGTTGAGCGAGATGCACCCGTCCGCGGCGACGTCGCCGTCAGCGGCGAAGTAGCCCGCCAACCAGCCGAGCAGATATGACTGCGACTCGTTCAAGGACGGCAGGTCGGTCTTGAAGTACGCGGGGAGATCGGCGACGATCACGGCGTCAGACCTGCTGTAGGTATGGTTGAGCGGGAACCATTTCAACAGCTCGGTGTCCTTGGTTCCGTAGAGCATCGCCTGGCTTCCGCGGTTGGCCAGGGTGCCGTCACCGAACACGATGCCCCGCGCGATCCCGAACGGTGACAGCCGGATCTCATGACCGCCATCGCGCGTTGTCAGCGACCGAGGAAACACAGACGCCAGCCGGTGGCCCGGCCGCAGCTGCTCGGTGGTTCGTTCCACCAAACGCTTGCGACCACCGCCGCCGCGGGCGAACCACCGGTGGTTGGCCGTGGTACGGATCGTCTTCTTCAGCCCGTTCCGGGTCAGCTGAAGCCGCACTACCGGCTGCTCGCCGAAGGAGTAGAACGGGGCGTCCACCCATCTGCCACCCGTCGTCATCACCCGGTGAGTTCCGCCAGCGAGTGAGCGGATCTCCCGTACGCCAGCCTCGGTGATCACCCGAGTGTCTCCGGCAAGACAGAACCACACATTCTTGTCGATGCGTACGGTGAACGACGGGGTCTTCTCGTCGTGGAACGGGCACAGCCCCTTCATGGTCTGCGCGCCGCCCGGTTTCAGGGTCACCTGCTCCGAGACCACGTCGACGATCGAGGTGCGCTCGCGTACCTGCGCGATGTCCTCGTCCCGGATCCGTCCGGCCACCGGCCACCTCCTCGCCGTCCATCTTCCCTCGCCCCGCCGACGGTCCCCGTCCGGGTGGCACCGCTATCGTGCCGGCATGCCGTTCTTGGTGGTGGGCGAGAGCCTGGTCGACCTGATCGGCGTGCCGCCGACCGCCGTGCCCGGCGGCAGCCCGCTGAACGTGGCGGTCGGGCTGGCCGCCGCCGGACACCGGGTGCGGCTGGCCAGCGAGCTGGGCGACGACCGGTTCGGCCGGCTGGTACGCGGGCACCTGGCCGGCCACGGCGTGGACCTCGCCGACCTCACCACCGCCGCAGCCACCAACCTGGCGGTCGCCCGGCCGGACCCGGACCGCGGGACCGTCGACTACGAGTTCCGGCTGGCCTGGCGGTGGGCCGGGCAGCCGTCCCTGGCCGGCGTCGACTGCCTGCACATGGGCTCGCTCGGGGCGGTGCTGGAGCCGGGCGCCACCGCCGTCCGCGCCACCGTGGCCGCGGCCCGGGCGGCCGGCGTCCCGGTCTCGTACGACCCGAACGTGCGGCCGGCGCTGCTGGACCGGGACCCGGACGCGCCGGCCCGGATCGAGGCGCTGGTCGCCGCCGCCGACCTGGTCAAGGTCAGCAGCGACGACCTGGCCTGGCTGTACCCGGGCACCGGCGACCGGGCCGCCGCCGAACGGTGGACCGGGCGGGGACGGCGGCTGGTGGTGGTCACCCGGGGCGACCGGGGCGCGGTCGCGTTCCAGGGCGGGTACGCGGTCGAGTGCCGAGCCCCGGCGGTGAGCGTGGTCGACCCGGTCGGCGCCGGGGACGCGTTCACCGCCGGGCTGCTGTCCAGCCTGGTCCGGGCCGGCGCGCTGCCGGCACCGGGGCGGGACGCGCTTACCCGCGCGCTGCGGCACGCGGTCGAGGTCGCCGCGGCCGCCTGCACCCACCGCGGCGCCACCCCACCGCCGGACCCGGGTCTCAGCTGAGCAGGTCGGCCAGCGGGACCGCCGGGTCGGCGAGCTTGCCCGGGTCGACCGGCTGCCCGGACCGGACCAGCCGCTCGACCTCGTCGCCGACATCCCAGACGTTGACGTTCATCCCGGCCAGCACCCGTGATCCCGGGTCGAGCCAGAACGCCACGTACTCCGGGACCTTCCCGTCCACCAGCGCCGGGTCCCCGCGGTAGACCACCCGTTCGTAGCCGCCGGGCTCGACCCACCCGCGCAGCTCCATCCCGAGGTCGTACTGGTCGGTGAAGAAGAACGGCACCGGGTCGAACTCGACCGGCTGGTCCAGCATGGAGCGTGCGGCGGCCGGGCCGCCGTCCAGCGCCCGGGACCAGTGCTCCACCCGGACCGGCCGGCCCACCAGGGTGCTCGGGGTCCGGGCCACGTCCCCGACCGCGTAGATGTCCGGGTCGGAGGTGCGCAGGCACGCGTCGGTCAGCACCCCGTCGTCCACCTCCAGCCCGGCCGCTACCGCCAGCTCGGTGGCGGGCGCCACGCCGATCCCCACCACCACCAGGTCGGTGGGGAGCTCGGTGCCGTCGGCCAGCAGCACCGTGCCGACCTGGCCGCCGGCGCCTCGCAGCTCCTGCACCGTGGCCCCGAACCGGAACTGGACGCCGTGCGCCCGGTGCAGGTCCCGGTAGTGTGCGGCCACCTCGTCCCCGAGCGCGGCGTGCAGCGGCAGCTCGGCCAGCTCCACCACGGTTACCTCCGCACCGTAGCCGCGGGCGGCGGCCGCGGTCTCCAGCCCGATCCAGCCGGCGCCCACCACGACCACCCGCTTCGCCCGCCCGTCCCGCAGGTCCGCCAGCAGCGCGTCGGACTCGTCCAGGGTGCGAAGGTAGCGCACGTTGTGCAGGTCCTGACCGGGCACTCGCAGCGGGCGCACCCGGGAGCCGGTGGCCAGCAGCAACCGGTCGTAGCGCAGGTCCTCGACCCCGTCCAGGGTCACCGTATGGGCGGCCGCGTCCAGCATCGTGGCCCGCTGGCCCAGCCGCAGCTCAATCCGCTGCTCGGCCCACCAGGCCGGCTCGTGCAGGTAGGCCTGCTCGCGCGGCTCCGCCCCGGTCAGGTAGCCCTTGGACAGTGGGGGCCGCTCGTACGGTGGCTCGATCTCCTCGCCCACCAGCACCACCCGGCCGGTGAAGCCCTCCTCGCGCAAGGTCTCGGCCGCCTTCCCGCCGGCCAGCGATGCCCCAACGATCACAAAGGTACGCTCGTCCGCAGTCATACCGCCTAGCCTACGGCTTCCCGTCCGGGCCGGCGGGCCGGTGCAGCCGCTCGTACCAGGCGATCGCGGCCGGGTCGGTGAGCGAGGCGACCTGGTCGACCACCACCCGCAGCCGGGCCGGGTCGTCCGCAGCCGCCTTCCACATCGGCGCGAACACCGGGTCCAGCCCGTCCGGCGCCCGCCCGGCGAGCGTCTCGACCAGCCGGGTCAGGATCTCGCGCTGCCGCGCGTACCACGGCTCGACGCCCCGCCGGCGCATCACGTACCGCAGCGCGATCCCCTTCAGCAGCGCGCACTGCACCCGCACCTCCCGGGGCACCACCAGGTCGGTGGCGTACCGCCGCAGCGGGCCGCCGCCGACGGTGGCCCGGGTGGCGCCGACCGCCGCCGCCACGAACCGTCCGGTGAGGACGCTGGTGAACCGCTTCAGCACCACCTGGGCGCCGTGGCTGCCGTCGTAGTCGGGCAGCGGAGCCAGCACCGGGTCGGCCAGCAGCCCGGCGAGCCCGGCGGCCAGGGTGGACGGTGGCTCGGGCGAGTACGCCTCCGCCACGTCCGCGCACAGCGCCGCCCGCTCGTCCGGGTCGTCGCGCAGCGCCGCCAGCGTGACGAAGCCGCCGTGGATGCCGTCCTCGACGTCGTGCACCGAGTACGCGACGTCGTCGGCCCAGTCCATCACCTGCGCCTCCAGGCACCGGCGCGGCGGGTCGCCGGCCGGAGCCGGGTCGCGCAGCCAACCGAACACCTCCGCGTCATCCGGGTACGCGCCGAACTTGCGCTGCCCGCCCCGCCGGAACCAGGGGTACTTGCAGGCGGCGTCCAGGCTGGCCCGGGTCAGGTTCAGCCCGGCGCCCGGCACCTTCGCCTCCAGCCGGGTCAGCACCCGCAGCGTCTGGGCGTTGCCCTCGAACCCACCGCACGGCTGCGCGACCACGTCCAGCGCGTCCTCTCCGTTGTGCCCGAACGGCGGGTGGCCCAGGTCGTGGGCGAGCCCCGCGGTGTCGACCAGGTCCGGGTCGCAGCCCAGCCGCTGGCCGATCTCCCGGGCGATCTGCGCCACCTCCAGCGAGTGGGTCAGCCGGGTCCGCAGGAAGTCGTCCGCTCCGGCAGCACTGTGGACCTGGGTTTTCGTGGCCAGCCGCCGGAACCCGGCCGAGTGCAGCACCCGCGCCCGGTCCCGCTGGAACGGGCTGCGCTCGGCGCCGCTGTCCTTGGCCGGCTCAGCCCGGAACCGCTGCGCATCCGGGTCGTCGCTCACCCCGCGATCGTATCCGGCTGTTCGCCCGGCGGCCCGATGTCGTACCCCGCCCCTACCCTACGGAACATGCGTACGACAGCTCCCGCAAAGAAATGTGGCCCCCGAGGGGGCCACCCAGCCGCGCGCAGCGGCTTCGCACAAAGCCCACGCTACCCGCCCAGGACCGCCACGTCAACGGAGATCGCCCGGTGAGCGACACAGTCTTCTACATCGACGGCCACAACTTGTATCACGGCATCCGGAGGAAGTTCGGCCGGAAGTACCTATGGCCTGCAGATCGCCCCGAGCCGCCGGGTCGTCATCGCATACCCGCCGGGTCGGCACAGCCCACGAAACACCTTCGACGGGCGGGTGACCGCGTTCCAGATCCCGGAGCAGCACTTCGCCGCCGCGCAGCTGCCCCAGCAGGTCACCCGGGGCGGGCGCAGCTACCGCCGGCCGGACAAGTGGCGATGACGCGGCCGTCAGCGGCTGTCGGAGCCGGCGGACGTGCTGGCGGCGCGGCCGGCCTCCAGCCGGGCCACCGGCACCCGGAACGGCGAGCACGACACATAGTCCAGCCCGGCGTCGTGGAAGAAATGCACCGACTCCGGGTCCCCGCCGTGCTCCCCGCACACGCCGATCTTCAGGTCGCTCCGGGCGGCCCGGCCCTCCGCGACCGCGATCCGCACCATCCGGCCGATCCCGTCCTCGTCGATCGACTCGAACGGCGAGACCCCGAAGATGCCCTTCTCCAGATACCGCGTGAAGAACGAGCCCTCCACATCGTCGCGGGAGAAGCCCCAGCCCATCTGGGTCAGGTCGTTGGTGCCGAACGAGAAGAAGTCGGCCGCCTCGGCGATCTGCCCGGCGGTCAGCGCCGCCCGCGGCACCTCGATCATCGTGCCGATCAACGCCGGGACATCCACACCGGATGCCTCCGCCACGTCCCGCAGCACCGCCTCGGCCTCCTGCCGGACCGTCTCCAGCTCCTGCACCGCCCCGACCAGCGGCACCATGATCTCCGGCCGCGGATCCCCGCCGGCCCGCTTGACCTCCGCCGCCGCCTCGGCGATCGCCCGCACTTGCATGTCGAACAGCCCGGGAATGACCAGCCCCAGCCGGACTCCGCGCAGCCCCAGCATCGGGTTCTGCTCGTGCATCCGCCGGACCGCGGCCAGCAGGGTCCGGTCCCGACCGGGGTCCTCGCCCCGCTCCTCGGCCAGCGCCACCCGCACCGCCAGCTCCTCCAGCGGCGGCAGGAACTCGTGCAGCGGCGGGTCGATCAGCCGCACCGTCACCGGCAGCCCGTCCATCGCCCGGAAGATCTCCACGAAGTCGCCCCGCTGCAGCGGCAGCAGCGCGGCCAGCGCCGCCTCCTGCTCGCCCCCGCCCTCGGCCAGGATCAGCCGCTCCACCAGCTCCCGCCGGTCGCCGAGGAACATGTGCTCGGTGCGGCACAGGCCGATCCCCTCGGCCCCGAACCGGCGCGCCCGGGCGGCGTCCTCGCCGGTGTCCGCGTTTGTGCGCACCCCCAGCCGGCGGGCCCGGTCGGCGTGACCGACCAGCCGGTGCACCGCCCCGACCAGCTCGTCGGCCTCCGGGCTGACGGTGCCCTCGAAATACTGCACCACCGGCGAGGGCTGGACCGGGATCTCACCCAGATAGACCCGGCCGGTGGAGCCGTCGATCGAGACCACGTCGCCCTCGGCGACGGTCTGCCCGGCGACCGTGAACCGCCGCCCGGCCACGTCCACGTCCAGCGCCTCCGCACCGCACACGCAGGTCTTGCCCATCCCCCGGGCCACCACCGCGGCGTGGCTGGTCTTCCCGCCCCGGCTGGTCAGGATCCCCTGCGCGGCGATCATCCCCGGCAGGTCGTCCGGGGTGGTCTCCTTGCGCACCAGGATCACCCGCTCGCCGGCGGCCGCCTGCTCGGCCGCCCGGCCGGACTCGAAGACCACCTTCCCGACCGCCGCGCCGGGCGAGGCGGCCAGCCCAGTGGCCAGCTGGGTCGGGGCGCCGGCCAGATCGAAGGTGGGGAACATCAGCTGCGCCAGCTGCGCCCCGCTCACCCGGTGCAGGGCCTCGTCCAGGTCGATCACTCCCTCGTCGACCAGGTGCGTGGCGATCGTGAAGGCAGCCGCGGCGGTCCGCTTGCCGACCCGGGTCTGCAGCATCCACAGCTTCCGGCGCTCGATCGTGAACTCGATGTCGCACAGGTCCCGGTAGTGCCCCTCCAGCGTCGCCATGATCGACATGAGCTGGTCGTACGAGGGCTTGTCCAGCTGCTCCAGATCCTGCAACGGCACCGTGTTCCGGATCCCGGCCACCACGTCCTCGCCCTGCGCGTTGGCCAGGTAGTCCCCGTAGACCCCGCGGGCGCCGGTGCTCGGGTCGCGGGTGAACGCCACCCCGGTGCCGGAGTCCGGCCCGAGGTTGCCGAACACCATCGTCTGCACGTTCACCGCGGTGCCCAGGTCGGTCGGGATCCGCTCCTGCCGGCGGTAGAGGATCGCCCGCTCGGCGTTCCAGGACTGGAACACAGCCCGCACCGCCATGTCCAGCTGCTCGCGCGGCTGCTGCGGGAAGTCCCGCCCGGTGTGCTCGGAGAAGATCTTCTTGTACCCGTCGACCAGCGCGCGCAGGTCGCCGGCGTCCAGGTCCAGGTCGTCGCCCGTACCCTTGGCCGCCTTGGCCCCGTCCATCGCCTGGTCGAACCGCTCCCCCGGGACCTCGCAGACGGTCTTGCCGAACATCTGGATCAGTCGCCGGTAGGAGTCCCACGCGAACCGCTCGTCCCCGCTCTGCCGGGCCAGCCCGACCACGCTCCGGTCGTTCAACCCGACATTGAGGACGGTCTCCATCATGCCCGGCATCGAGAACTTGGCTCCGGACCGTACCGAGACAAGCAGCGGGTTTCCCGGGTCGCCGAGCCGCCGGCCCATCGCCTGCTCGACCACGGCCAGCCGGTGGCCCACCTGCTCGGCCAGCTCCGGCGGCTCGGCGCCGGTGCTCAGATAGGCCCGGCACGCCTCGGTGGTGATCGTGAACCCGGGCGGCACCGGCAGGCCCAGGTTGGTCATCTCCGCGAGGTTGGCACCCTTGCCACCAAGCAGGTCCTTCTGGTCCTTGTTGCCTTCGGCGAAGTCGTACACGTACTTCGGCATTGCTGCAGCCTCCCGCGGCGCGCGATCCAGGTTTCGGGGCCAACTCTAGACGAGCGCCGGCCGGGCACTCGTGGTCCCACCGCCTGTCTCACTCCGCGGAGATCCCTACCGCCCCCGAGCCGGAGCCGTTCCGCGACCGGGCGACGCCGCCGCCCGCGCGGATCGCCGCCGCGTCCTGCTGCGCCCGCGCGTGCAGCTCCTCGGCGGTCTGCAGCAGCCTCGCCAGCCGGTTCGCCAGCGACGGGCGCTCCTCGGCGCAGCGCCGGAGCTGGTCGACCTCCAGCTGGGCGTCGCACAGCTGCGTCTGCAGCACCTCCACCGAGTCCAGCTGGCACAACGCCTCCTCCAGCCGGGCGGTCAGGTCGTCCAGGCACCGCTCGACCTGCCCGCGGTCGTAGCCCCACAGGACGATCTCGAAGTCCGGTACGTTGCCCTGCTTCCCGTTGCGGTCCCCCATGATGCTGCCCCTTCCCCCGCTTCCCCGTACATCTCTCGCTGCCCCCGGCACCGGGCCCCGACCACCCGACCCGTCGTCCGGCCCTTCGCCCCTCTCATTGTGATACCGCGAAGGATCTGATCATCTACGCGAAACGCCTGGTCAGGGGGTCAGTGTGGCGAACACGACCGGCTCCGCCGGCGGGCCCGGCCCGGCCCGGTACGAGGGCACCAGCCGCAGCGACGCCGCACCGCTCCCGCCCGGGCGCCGGTCCACCGAGGAGTAGGCCGCCACCCGTTCGACCGTGAACCGGGCCCGGGTCTGGTCCGCGCGCAGCACCGTGATCTGGTCGCCCGGCACCAGCCTGCCCAGCCGCCCGAAGACCGCCGGCTGCCCGTCCGGCCCGGCGATGGCGCCGACGATCACTGCGCTGCCCGGCTCTCCCGGGCTGGTTCCCCGCCCGTACCAGCCGGCCCGCCCCACCGGCGGCGCCTCCAGCTCGCCGGACCGCAGCTGCAGCGGCACCACGTCAGTGTCCACGCCGATCACCGGAATCACGATCCGCACCGGCACCGACCGCCCCATCCCGGGTGGCTCCGCCCGGGCCGGCCGGGAGCCCGGCTCGGTGTGGAGCACGGCGGTGGTAGCCACGCCAGCGCCGGTCGCGGCCAGCCCGACCGCCAGCAGCGCCACCGCGACTCGCCGCGGCCCGGCCGGCCGGAGCGCGTCGATCATCCCGCTCACCCACTGCCCGGTCCACATCTCCCTCGCCTCGTTCCGCTTAGTACGATAAAGTCGAGATTACGAGGATTACGAGCTTCGCTCGCGTACATTCGCTATGACCAATACCCGCCGGCGGGCCGCCGGGCTCGGGGGTGTCGGGCCGCTCCGACCGGTCTGCGAGGGTTGCTGCGACGGCAACGCGATTGTGCGAGGATCGCCGGCATGAGTCTTGAACGTCCCGTCGCCCCGGACCCGTACGCACTCCTGCCGGCCGTCCCCACGTTCGTGCTCGCCAGCACGGACGTCACCGACGGCCGGCCGATAGACAAGCGGTTCGCACACGGCAGTGCCGGCGGCCAGAACCTGTCCCCGCAGCTGTCCTGGAGCGGCTTCCCGGAGCCGACCCGCAGCTTCGTGGTGACCTGCCTGGACCCGGACGCCCCCACCGGCAGCGGCTTCTGGCACTGGTCGATGGTGAACGTCCCGGTCACCGTCACCGATCTACCGACCGGCGCCGGCGAGCCGGAGGGCGCCTTCTGCGTGCGCACCGACTTCGGTGAGCGGGGCTACGGCGGGCCGGCGCCGCCGGCCGGCGACCGGCCGCACCGCTACATCTTCGCGGTGCACGCCGTCGACGTGGAGCGGCTGGACGTCACCCCCGACACCCCGCCCGCGGTGGTCGGCTTCAACCTCGCCTTCCACACGCTGGCCCGGGCGTTGATCCGGCCCACCTTCCAGGTGCCCGGCTAACGGCCCGGGCTGGAGCGGTCAGCGGGGCCCCCTGCTCAGTCGAGGCGCTCCCGCAGGTAACCCTCGACCGAGTCCAGACCGACCCGCTCCTGCGCCATGCTGTCCCGGTCCCGGATCGTCACCGCGCCGTCGGTGAGCGTGTCGAAGTCGACGGTGACACAGTAGGGCGTGCCGATCTCGTCCTGCCGGCGGTAGCGGCGGCCGATCGCCTGGGCGTCGTCGAAGTCGACCGACCACCGCTTGCGCAGCGCGGCGGCCAGGTCGCGAGCCTTCGGTGACAGGTCGGGGTTGCGGGACAGCGGGAGCACCGCCACCTTGACCGGGGCGAGCCGACGGTCGAACCGCAGCACCGTCCGCTTGTCCACGCCGCCCTTGGTGTTCGGCGCCTCGTCCACGTCGTAGGCCTCCAGCAGGAACGCCAGCACGGCGCGGGTGAGGCCGGCGGCCGGCTCGACCACATACGGCACCCACCGCTCGCCGCTGTCCTGGTCGAAGTAGGACAGGTCCACACCGGAGTGCTTGGCGTGGGTAGTCAGGTCGAAGTCGGTCCGGTTCGCCACGCCCTCCAGCTCGGCGAACTCCGAGCCGCCGAACTGGAACCGGTACTCGATGTCCACTGTGCGCTTCGAGTAGTGGGACCGCTTCTCGTCCGGATGCTCGAAGTAGCGCAGGTTGTCCGGGGACAGGCCGAGGTCCACATACCAGTCCCAGCGCTGCTGCAGCCAGTACTCGTACCACTGATCATCGGTGCCCGGCTTGACGAAGAACTCCATCTCCATCTGCTCGAACTCGCGGGTTCGGAAGATGAAGTTGCCGGGGGTGATCTCGTTCCGGAACACCTTGCCCACCTGGGCGACCCCGAACGGTGGCTTCCGGCGGGCGGAGGCCATCACGTTCAGGAAGTTGAGGAAGATCCCCTGCGCGGTCTCCGGGCGCAGGTAGTGAACGGCCTCGTCGTCCTCGACCGGACCGAGAAAGGTCTTCATGAGACCGTTGAACATCCGCGGCTCGGTGAAGCTGCCGCGGTTGCCGCAGTGCGGGCAGGTCAGCTCGGACAGGCCGGTCGGCGCTCGGCCATGCTTCTCGGCGAACGCCTCCTCCAGCTGGTCGGCCCGGAACCGCTTGTGGCAGGACAGGCACTCGGTTAGCGGGTCAACGAACGCGTCCAGGTGACCGGAGGCAGCCCACACCTCCCGGTTCAGCACCACCGCCGAGTCCAGGCCGACCACGTCGTCCCGCTCCTGGACCATCGACTTCCACCACTGCCGCCGGACGTTTTCCTTGAGTTCGACCCCGAGCGGGCCATAGTCCCAGGCGGACCGGCTGCCCCCATAGATCTCACTGGACGGGAAGACGAAACCCCGGCGCTTGGCCAGGTTGACGATCGCGTCAATGCGGTCTGCGGCCACGATGGCTCCTTCGTACGGGCACCGCCGGCTGGCTGCCGGCGCAGTCTTGAGATCAATGGGGGTACGCCCAGCGTACGGTGATGGCGCCGGACGCCGCACCCGGGTTCCCGGCTACCCCGGCTGCACGGTGCCGCACACCTCGAACCGGCCGGTACGCGAGCTCTGGTCCACCGGGAAGATCAGCCGCGCGCTGGCGCCACCGGCGTAGGTCACGAACACCGGCACCGTCATCTCGCCGCCACCGGGCTCCAGCCCGCCGTTGCCCGGTTCGATCTGCAGGTCCCCGACCTGGTAGGACTCAATCGCCGGCTCCGCCGAGGCACGGCTGGTGAACGCCGGCAACGACTCGGCCCGCCGATCCTGCTCACACCGCTGGTCGTAGGCCTGCTCCCAGTCCTCCTCCGCCACCGCCGCCAAGTAGTCGGCGACCGCCCGCTGCGCCTGCTCGTTGATCGCCTGCTCGCCGAGGACCAGCAGCCCACCGACCGCCACCACACCGACGCCGCAGCAGACGGCCAGCACCGCGCCGGCCAGCCCCAGTCCGAGCCAGGTGCGGGCCCGGCGGCCCTCGATCGGGGCGGCGACGAACGGTGGCTGGACGCCGGGTCCCGGTGGTGGATCGGGAACCGGAGGCGGCCCAGAGGGCGGGGGCGGCCAAGCGGCCGGCGCAGCGTCAACGGGCCAGGCAGCGTCACCGGCCGCGGCTGCCCTGGCTGGCGGGGCCGCCCCGAAGTCGCGGTCAGTCATGCCGGTCCTGCTCGGACCGGTCACTGACGCGGACGCTCACCTCGCCGCCCGGCGGGGCGCTGGCCAGCACCTCGTACCCGGATGGTTGGTCGAGCGAACGGGCCAGCAACGGCGTGGCCGTGATCTTGACGTCGAAGGCGCCCAGCGCCCGACGGTACGAACCGACCGAGTCCCACCGGGTGACCAGGCACCAGTGCGCCGGGTCGTCGACCGCCCGGACCAGCTCGCCACCCTGGTATCCGGGCCGGGCCGCCAGCGCGGCGAGCGCGGCGTGCGCCTGCTCGGTGAACTCGGTGGCGCCGTCCGCCGCGACGACGAACCGGTTGAGCGCGAGCACCCGGCCTCCCCTAGGGTGGAGTGAGATGGTCAGAGCACACCCGAGCCTAGCGAAGGTCCGCAGGTGACGACGAGCAACAACAACCGGCCGGACTGGCTGGCCCCGCTCACCACCCTCAACCCGACCGTCGTCGTGCTCGGCACGCTGGCGCTGTTCCTCGGGGTGCTGCTGCTGCCCGACCCGGTCGGGGCAGCGCTGGTGCTGGTCATCGCCGCCGGGCTGGGCTGGTTGCTGAGCCGGACCTGGCCGGTGCTGGCCCCGAGCGCCCGGGCGATCCGGCTGGTGGTGATCGGGCTGCTGGTCGCGGTGGCCGCGCTCAAGTTCCTGACCTGACGCCGTCTCCGACCCATGCGAGTTTGGCAATCATTGTCATCTGGGTGGAGGCTGGGTGGCATGCTGAGACGACTCGTCGCGCTCGCCGCGACCCCGTTACTGGCGGTGCCCGCCGCCGCATGTGCCAGCGGCTCGGCCGCCGAAGACCCCGATGCCGTCCAGGTGGTGGCGGCCTTCTACCCACTGGAGTTCCTCGCCGGGCGGGTCGGGGGCGAGCACGTCTCGGTTACCGGGCTGACCCCGCCCGGGGCGGAGGCCCACGACCTGGAGCTCAGCCCGTCGCAGGTCGCCGAGGTCTCCGAGGCCGACCTGGTGGTCCACCTGGCCGGGTTCCAACCGGCGGTGGACGACGCGGTCACCGCCTACGCCACCGGGTCCAGCCTCGACGTCGCCACCGTGGTGCCGGCCCTGGACCACAACGACGAGCAGGCAGAGCAGGCGGAGCCGGACGACCACGCAGACGACCACGGAGACGACGACCACGGGGACGACCACGGCGGCGCGGACCCGCACGTGTGGCTGGATCCGGACCGGTTCGCGACGATCGCCGGTGCGGCGGCGGAGCGGCTGGCGGAGCTGGACCCCGACCACGCGGCCGCCTACCGGGCCAACGCCGACGCGCTCGGCGCGGATCTGGCGACACTGGACGCCGAGCTCGCGGAGGGGCTGGCCAGCTGCGAACGCCGGGAGATCGTGGTAAGCCACGCCGCGTTCGGCTACCTCGCCGACCGGTACGACCTGGAACAGATCGCGGTCACCGGGCTGTCCCCGGAGGACGAGCCCACCCCGCAGCAGCTGGCCGGCGCGATCGACCAGGCGCAGGCGCACGGTGCCACCACCATCTTCTTCGAGGTGCTGGTCAGCCCGGCGGTGGCGGAGGTGATCGCCGACCAGGTGGGAGCCACGACCGCGGTGCTCGATCCGATCGAGGGACTCGCCCCGGGCGCCGACGACGACTACCTTTCTCTCATGCGCAGCAACCTCACCGCCCTCCGGGAGGCGCTGGGATGCCGGTGAGCCCGCCGGTGCTGGCGGTGCGGGCGCTGTCGGCCGGCTACCCCGACCGCCCGGTGCTGCGGGACGTGTCGCTGGCCGTCGCGCCCGGCGAGGTGCTGGCGATCCTCGGCGCGAACGGCTCCGGAAAGTCCACACTGGTCCGGGCGGCGCTCGGGCTGCTGCCGGTGACCACCGGCACGATCAGCCTGTTCGGCACCGCGCTGCCCCGGTTCCGGCAACGGCACCGGATCGGGTACGTGCCGCAGCGGGTCGGCGCCGGCAGCGGCGTACCCGCCACCGTGGCCGAGGTGGTCAGCTCCGGGCGGCTGGCCCGCCGCCGGCTGCGCTGGCTGCCGCGGGCCACCGACCGGGCCGCGGTCGCCCGGGCGATCGCCGCGGTCGGGCTCGCCGACCGCCGCCGGGACCTGGTCGGCACCCTCTCCGGCGGCCAGCAGCAGCGCACGCTGATCGCCCGGGCGCTGGCCTCCGAGCCCGACCTGCTGGTCCTGGACGAGCCGACCACCGGAGTGGACGCGGCCAGCCAGCTCGCGTTCGCCGCCACCATCCGGGGGTTCGTGGCCGGCGGGGGCGCGGTCGTGCTGGTGGCTCACGAGCTGGGACCGCTGGCCGAGCTGGTGAGCCGGTCGGTGGTGCTCGACCACGGCCGGGTGGTGCCGCCCGGCCCGGGCCGGACCGGGGACCGGGCGCCCGACCACGTCCATCCGCACGCTCCGGCCGAGCCGCCGGGGATCTGGCGGGGGAACCACCGGTGACGATCGAGATCCTCACCAGCCCGTTCATGCGGTACGCGCTGCTGGCGGCGGTCATCACCGGAGTGAGCGCGCCGGCGCTCGGCACCTACCTGGTGCAGCGGCGGCTGGCCCTGATCGGCGACGGGATCGGGCACGTGGCCCTGACCGGCGTGGCGGTCGGCCTGCTGACCGCCACCTCCCCGGTGCTGACCGCGATGCTGGCGGCGGTGGCCGGAGCGATCGTGATCGAGCTGGTCCGGGAGCGGGGCCGGACCTCCGGCGATGTGGCGCTGGCGGTCCTGTTCTACGGCGGCATCGCCGGTGGGGTGTTCCTGGTCAACCTGTCCGCCAGCCACACCAACACGAACCTGATGACCTACCTGTTCGGGTCGCCGCTGACCACCACCCGGGAGGACCTGGTGGTGCTGGCGCTGCTCGGCGCCGCCGTGCTGGCGGTCGCGCTGGGGCTGCGGCCATGGCTGTTCGCGGTCTGCCACGACGAGGAGTACGCGCGGGTCAGCGGGCTGCCGGTCCGCCTGCTCAACCTGCTGCTGGCGGTCACCACCGCGCTGACCGTCACGGTGGCGATGCGGGCGGTCGGGCTGCTGCTGGTCAGTGCCCTGATGGTGGTGCCGGTGGCGACCGCCCAGCTGCTGGCCGGCGGGTTCCGGGCGACCCAGTGGCTGGCGATGGCGATCGGGGTGCTCGCGGCCGGGGCCGGGATCGGGTTCGCCGGCGTGTACGACACCGCCCCCGGTGCGACGATCGTCCTGCTCGCGATCGGCGGGTTCGCGGTCACCACCGTGGTCGTGGCGGGGTGGCGGCGGGTGCGCCGGGTCCGGCCGGACGCCCGGGACGGGCCGGCGGTCGAGCCACCCGAGGTGGTGCTTACCCGCTAACGGCTACGGTGGAGGCGTGGGCGGGCAACTGGCGTACCGGACGTACGAGGCGGCCGGTGACCTGCTGCGGGCGCTCGCCTCGCCGATCCGGGTGGCGATCGTGACCGAGCTGGCCACCGGCCAGCGCTGCGTGCACGAGCTGGTCGACTCGCTCGGGGTGGCGCAGCCGCTGGTCAGCCAGCACCTGCGGGTGCTGCGCGGCGCCGGGGTGGTGCGCGGCGCCCGGCGGGGTCGCGAGATCGCCTACTCGCTGGTCGACGAGCACGTCGCCCACATCGTCGCGGACGCGGTCAGCCACGCCCGCGAACCCCGGGCCGTCGAACTCCGGACCGTCGAGCCGGCGGAGGTGACCACGCCGTGACTGCACCAGAGAGCACGATCGTGCGGAACACCCGGCAGCGAGCCGCGGTCAGCGCACTGCTGAACGAGACGGAGGGCTTCCACTCCGCCCAGGAGCTGCACGCCATGCTGCGGGAGCGGGGTGAGCGGGTCGGGCTGACGACCGTTTACCGCACCCTGCAGGGCCTGGCCGACTCCGGCGAGGTGGACGTGATGCGCCCGCCCGGTGGCGAGCACCTGTACCGGCGGTGCAGCCAGGGACACCACCATCACCTGGTGTGCCGTTCCTGCGGCCGGACGGTCGAGGTGGAGGGTCCGGCGGTGGAGAGCTGGGCCAGCCGGGTGGCGGCCGCGCACGGGTTCGTGGACATCAGCCACACCCTGGAGATCTTCGGCAGTTGCCCGGACTGCGCCGGCTGACCGGTCGGGTCCGGTCGTTTCCAATAGGGGCTACTCGCCGGTGAGCCCGTCCGCGATCTCCCGGACCACGTCCAGCTGGCCGGCGTGGCGCGCGTACTCCTGCAGTACGTGCAACAGGGTCCACCCCAACGTCGGGCGGTCGTCGCCGGCTGCCCACCGGGCACCCGCCGCGGCCCGGTCCGCCAGCGCGGCGCCGGCCACGATCGCACGGGTGCGGCGGCCGCCGTCGTGTAGCGCGGCCACCAGGTCGGCGACGGTCGCGGCCGCGCCAACCTGGAACCGGCCCTCGCTGTCCCGGTCGCCGTGCGGCTCTGGCACCTGCTCGCCCGTGAATCCCCAGCGCAGCCACCGCCGCTCCATGAAGACCAGGTGCTGGAGCAGCTCCAGCGGCGTCCACCCGGACGGCAGCCGGCTGGAGCGCAGCTCCGCATCGGGGAGGCCGTCCAACTTCCGGACGATCACCGACCGGTAGTAGTCGAGGTAGCTGAGCAGCAGCTCGTTCGGGTCGGACAGGTGCCATTCCGGCTCCGGGATAGGGTGGCTCACTGGTACCGCCGGGCGGTTACTCGCGCGGGATCCGGCGGCGCACGTCCGGGACCGTGGCCGGGCCGGGGTCCCAGCCCGCCACCCAGGCACCGTCGCCGGCCGGCGGCAGGATCCCCGCCTCGAGGAACTCGAACCGGCCCTCGGAGACCTTGCGCGCCAGCTTGACATCACCCGCGTCGGTGTTGCGCCACAGTGCCCGGAACCGCTCCTCGGTGCGCAGCCGCGCCTGCCGGCAGAACCGGTCGGCCAGCTCGACCCCTTCGGGCCGGCTCTCCCGCTCGGTCTTGGCCCGCACGCAGGTCGCGGTCACCGCGTACAGCTCGGCACCGATCTCCACCAGCCGGGCCAGGAACGCCTGCTTGCGCTCCAGCCGCCCCTGCCAGCGGGTCATCCCCCGGAAGGTGGCGCGGGCGAGCTTGCGGCTGCGCCGCTCCGCCCACCGCAGATGGGTGGCGAGCGGGCCGAACTCGCCGTAGCCGCCGGGGAGCTGGCCGCGACCGACCAGCAAGGTCGGCAGCCACCGGGCGTAGAAACCGGCCGCCCGCAGGCCAGCCTTGGCCTTCCGGCCGAACCCGGCGTCCGGGTCGATGATGTCGCCGGCCACCGACAGGTGGACGTCCACCGCCTCCCGCGCGATCAACAGATGCATGATCTCGGTGGAGCCCTCAAAGATCCGGTTGATCCGCAGGTCCCGCAGCATCTGCTCGGCCTCGATCGGGCGCTCCCCGCGGGCGGCGAGCGACTCGGCGCTCTCGTACCCGCGACCACCGCGAATCTGGATCAGCTCGTCCGCGACCTGCCAGGCCAGCTCCGAGGCGTGCAGCTTGACCAGCGCCGCCTCGATCCGGATGTCGTTGCGGTCGTCGTCGGCGAGCAGGCAGCTGAGGTCCAGCATCGACTCCAGGCCGTACGTGGTGGCGGCGATGAACGAGATCTTCTTGGCGATCGCCTCGTGCTGGCCGACCGGCCGGCCCCACTGCACCCGCTGGTTGCCCCACTCCCGGGCCACCGCCAGGCACCACTTCGACGCGCCGACGCAGGACGCCGGCAGCGACAGCCGGCCGGTGTTGAGCGTGGTGAGGGCGATCTTCAGGCCCTGGCCCTCGGCGCCGATCAGGTTCTCGCGGGGCACGAACACGTCGTGGAACCGGGTCACGCTGTTCTCCAGGCCCCGCAGCCCGAGGAAGGCGTTGCGCCGCTCGACGGTCACCCCTGGCGCGTCGCCCTCGACCACGAACGCGGTGATCCCACCCCGGTGCCCTTCCGAGCGCGGCACCTGTGCCATCACCACCAGCAGAGTGGCGACCGTACCGTTGGTGGCCCACAGCTTGACACCGTTGAGCCGGTAGCCGGAGCCGTCCGGCAGCGGCTCGGCGATGGTGCTCAGCCGGGCCGGGTCCGAGCCCACATCCGGCTCGGTGAGCAGGAACGCCGACACCTCGCCGCCGGCCAGCCGAGGCAGGAACGCCTGCTTCTGGTCGTCGGTGCCGAACAGCTTCAGCGGCTGCGGGACGCCGATCGACTGGTGGGCGCTCAGCAGCGCACCGACGGACGGGTTCGCCGATCCGACCAGGGCCAGCGCCCGGCAGTAGTGCAGGTTGCTCAGCTCCAGCCCGCCGTACTTCTCGTCGATCTTCATGCCGAACGCGCCGAGCTCGGCCAGCCCACGGAACACCTCGTCCGGGATGAAGGCATCCCGTTCGATCTGCCGGCCGTCGACGTGGGCGCTGGCGTAGTCGCGCAGCTTGGTCAGGAACGGCTCGGCCCGGGCCGCCGCCACCGGGTCCGGGGTGGGCCAGGGGTGCACCAGATCGAGCTTGAGCCGGCCGCCGAACAGGCCCTTGCCGAAGCTGGGCTTGCGCCACGCGGTCTCCCGGGCCGCCTCGGCGACCTGCCGGGCCTGCTTCTCCGTGACCTGGGTGGGCGCGGCGTCGGCCCGCGGAACCTCGGTCTGCGATGTGTTCTGCGTGGTGGTCACGGTGGCAAACCCCTTCGTCGGTCCGCTGCTCTCGCATCACATGTTACCGTCCGGTAGCGCCGGGTACGGCGTCTACCGCCAAGTGTGCCTGGGCTGCTGCCAGGCGGGCCATGCCACGGGTCGGGATGTCCGTGTCCGGGGCCTGCGGCCGGGGCAGGACCGGGTGCCTGCGCCGCCGGTCATCGGCGACCAGCTCACCGAACCTCGTCCAGTCTCTGGCCTCGGCCGCCGCCCAGTAGGCCGCCACCACCTCATGCGCCTTGGTCATGGCCGGAAGCCTACGGCCGGGCTACGACAGCCCGGTGCCGGTCGGGAGCGGACATCACCGCGGGTTCGGTGCCAGGTGGGAAAGGACCCGTCGCCACATCGGGATGACCAGCAGGTGCCCGGCTGCCGGCACCTGCTCGTACCGGGCGTCCGGCAGCTGCCGCCGGTACCACCTGCCGTGCGCCGGTCCCGCGACCGGGTCGTCCGCCCCGTAGAGCAGGAGCGTCTTCGCGGTCACCTCGGCCGGTTCGAACCCCCACGGCTGGAGGGAGTATCCGGCAATGTCCGCGGCCAGACCCACCACGCCCTGGGCGAACGCCGCACTGAGCAGCTCGGTCAGGCGTTGCCGGGCTCCTGGCCGGGCGAGCACCGGCTCGTCGGCCGCCTCGGCGCCCAACAGCGCGAGCGCCTGGGCCGGATCCCCGGCCTGGAACCCGGCCAGCTGCTCGCCCAGGGCCGCGTGGACCTGGGCCGCTGGCTGCCCGCGCATCGCTTCCAGCGCCGCCTTGTGCTCGGGCGGGACCCAGGCGACCGCATCGTCCGGCGCTGGCGTCGCGAGCACGGCGACCCGGGTCACCAGGTCCGGCCGGCGGGCAGCCAAGGCGAGCGCCACCCGCCCGCCGGCCGACCAGCCGGCCACCCCCACCGGTCCGGTACCGAGCTGATCCAGCACCTCCGCTAGGTCGTCAGCGGCCACCGCGACGCTGGCCCAGTCCTCGGCCGGCATCGGCTCGGATCCGCCGTAGCCAGGCCGGTCGACGCCCAGGAGAGTGACATCGCGCGCCGCGGTCTGCTCCGGGTCCGGGTCGAAGCCGCCCGAGCCAGGGGCGGCGTGGCAGAGGACCACGGTACGGCCCGACCTGCCCTCGGCCGGGAAGTGCGCCGCCACCCGGCGTCCATCCTTGCGGGTGATCTCGGTACTGGTCGCCATCGGGCCCTCCGATCGAGTGTCTCCAACGGCACCATATCCAGCGCTGCGGACAGCTATGGTCCGGATAGCAGGCGGGTGGGCGGTCAGGCGGCGCCGAACCGGCGGTCCCGCCGGGCATACAGCTCGCAGGCTCGCCAGAGCTGCCGTCGGTCGAAGTCCGGCCACAGAGTGTCCAGGTAGACGTGCTCCGCGTACGCCGACTGCCAGGGCAGGAAGTTGGAGGTCCGCTGCTCGCCGGACGGCCGCAGGAACATGTCCACCTCCGGCAGCTGCGGCTGGTAGAGGTAGCGGGCGAAGGTCTGCTCGGTGATCCGGTCCGGCCGCAGCCGGCCGGCGGCCACGTCCCGCGCCAGCGCCCCGGCCGCGTCGGTGATCTCCGCCCGCCCGCCGTAGTTCACGCAGAACTGCAGCGTCAGCACCGAGTTGTGCCGGGACATCTCCTCCGCGGTACGCAGCTCGGAGATCACGCTGCGCCACAGCCGGCGCGGGCGGCCGGACCACAACACCCGCACCCCCAGCGCCACCAGCTGGTCCCGGCGGCGGCGGATCACGTCCCGGTTGAAACCCATCAGCCACCGGATCTCCTCCGGCGAGCGCCGCCAGTTCTCGGTCGAGAACGCGTACGCGGACAGCACCGGGATGCCCAGCTCGATCGCCCCCTCGATGGTGTCGAACAGCGCGTGCTCACCCTGCTCGTGCCCCTTCGTCCGAGCCAGCCCGCGCTCCTTGGCCCAGCGCCCGTTGCCGTCCATCACCACCGCCACGTGCCGGGGCAGCGCCTCGCGCGGCAGCGCCGGCGGGCGGGCGCCGGACGGGTGCGGCGACGGCGCCCGGACTCCGGCGCGACGCGGCGACGGCGGCGTACGGGTCATCGACTCTCCCCTCGGTCGACCAGCGGCAGGGATCGTAGCCCACGCTCCAGGTGCCACTGCAGGTGCGCGGCCACCAGCCCGGACGCCTGCCGGCGCAGCCCCTGGTCGGACCCGTCGGCCACCCCCCAGTCCCCCGCGACCAGCGCCGACAGCAGCCCCAGCACCTCCGGCGGCGGATGGACCGCGCCCGGCGGGCGGCAGTCGCCGCAGACCGCGCCGCCGGCCGGCACCGAGAACGCCCGGTGCCGGCCCGGGGTGCCGCACACCGCGCACTCGTCCAGCGCCGGTGCCCAGCCGGCGCTGGCCATCGACCGCAGCAGGTAGGCGTCCAGGATCAGGGTGGGTGCGTGCTCGCCGAGCGCCAGCGCCTTCACCGCGCCGAGGGTGAGCTGGAACAGCCGCAGGGTCGGCTCGCCCTCCTCCGGGGTGAGCCGCTCGGCGGTCTCGGCGATCGCACTCGCCGCCGTGTAGCGCGGGTAGTCGTCCAGAAACCGGCCGCCGTGCAGCGCGATCCCGACCACCTGCGAGACGGTCAGCAGCGACCGGGTGGGCTGCTCGCCGGCCGGGGCGGCGAGCTGCAGCTCGACATGGCCGAACGGCTCCAGCCGGGCGCCGAACTTGGAGCTGGTGCGCCGCACTCCCTTGGCCACCGCCCGCACCCGGCCGTGCCGGCGGGTCAGCAGCGTGATGATCCGGTCGGACTCGCCGAGCTTCTGGGTACGCAGCACCACCGCGTCGTCGCGGTACAACCGCCGCCGGTACCCAGCCACCGGGTCATTGTCCTCCTACCGGAAGCCGCCGCAGCTCGCCGGGTTGGGGGCTGACGAGCTGCGGCGGCCGCTAGTCACCGCCCCCGTGGCGGCGCGGTTGGGCGGTGGTCGGTGCCGGGGTCGACCGGCAGGTCGGCTGGCGGCATGGGCTCGGCCGCCTCATCCGGCGTCGGCAGATCGGTCGGCTGACCGGGCTGCGCCGGCACCACCGCGGGTAGATCGTCCGGCCGTTGCTGGTCGCCCGGCTGGCGGGCTTCCTCGCTGATCTCGGCGCCGTCCACCCCGCCGTCCTTGGCGTCCTCGCTGACTCGCTCGCCGAACTCGGACCGGTCGCTGGCCTGCTCCGGGAAGGTGAACGGAGTGACCGTTTCCACCACCGTCTCGAACCGTTCCTGGGCCGGGTCCGGCAGCACGCCGGCCAGCCCAGCGGTGCTCACCCCGGTGGCGGCGACCGCCACCCCGGCGAGCGCCTTCGCCGCCACGCTCATCCCGGCGACCTTCGCCGCCGCGGCGGCCAGTCCAGCAACTCCTGGCATTCTCCTGCGTCTCCTTCGCTTCCCGGGACCGGCCAGTCCGCCCCGGCGATGACCGACGCCGGCGGTGCCGGTCGCCGCCGGGTCCGGCCCGGCGTCGGCGAAACCGGTGAAGTCGCCCACCGCCATCCGGGCGGCAAGCGTCCGGTTCGGCCACACCGGCTGGCTCGCGACCTGCCGAAACGCCGTCATCACCACGGTCAGCGGCTCCAGGCTGGCCGGAACCGGCCGGCCGGCGAGCAGTGCGTCGGCGGTGTCGTCGTCGATCTGGCGGAACATCGGCATCTCGAAGACGTAATCGCCGGCCGGGGCGCTACCCGTACGGTCCCGCGCGTCGACGTCGTCTGGCCACCATGCCGGCATCGTCAGTCACCACCCCGGCGTGGCAACCCGGTCGGGCACGCCTCGTCCGCGATCATCCGGCGCAACGAGTCGAGCCCCCGCCGCTGGAGGGCCCGGACCGCGCCCTCGGTCTTGCCGGTGACCCTGGCCACCTCATCGGCGGTCAGATCCGCCACCACCCGCAACAGCAGGACCGTCTGCTGATCCGCGGACAGCTTCGCCACCAGCCGCCACACCCACTGCTCGCCGAGGGCGTCAAGGGCCTCCCGTTCGGTGTCCCCGCCGAGCAGCCACAGCTCTGGGTCCACCTCGGCCGACGGCGGGCGGCGGGCCAGCCGGCGCCGCTCATCCTGCAACCGCCGGTGCGCGATCGTGAACACCCAGGACCGGAACTGCACCTCCGTCCCGTCGAACGAACCCAACCCCCGGAACACCCCCAGGAACACCTCACTGGTCAGATCCTCCGGCTCGATCGCCCGCTGCACCCGCAGATACCCCGCCACCACCGGCGCCAGATCCGCGTACAGGCGCTCGAAGGCCCACGCCGCGCCCCCGCGTGCCGCGTGCAGTGTCTCGGTGAACGCCTCGCCCAGTGCCAGCGGTCCTCCCGGTCCGGTTGGAGTCCACCACTGTTATCGCCGGCACCGCCGGAATGGGTACGCCCTGCCCGCTACGGCTGGTCCGGCCGGTGCTGCCGGCCGGGTGTGCGGGCGCCGGCACTCCCGCCCGCCGCGGGCTCGGCTGCCGCCGCGGGCTCGCCCGTCCGGTCGCCGCCGTCGGCGCCCCGCCGCCGGTCATCGGGCGGATCGGCGGGTGGGCCGGTGCCGGGCTCCGGACCGCCCCGCTCCCCCGGTCCGCTTCGCTCATCGGGATCGGGCCGGTCGTCCGGATCGGGCCGGTTGTCCGGATCGGGCCGGCCGGGTTCGCCGGAACCGCTCCGGCCGCCCTGGTCGCCCGAACCGCCCTGGTCGCCCGAACCGCCCTGGTCACCAGGGCCGACCTGGTCGCCCGGGCGGGCGGGATCGGCCGGGTCGGCCGGGCGGGCCGGGTCACCGGCGCCGCCGGTTCGCGTCGGGAACTGGTACGGGGTGACCGACTCCACCACCGTCTCGAACCCGTCCTGCACCGGGTCGGGCAGCGACCCGGCGAACCCCACCGAACCGATCCCGACCACGGTGGCCGCTGCCCCCGCCACGGCCAGCCGGGTCCCCACCCGCAGCCGGCCCGGCACCGGACGGCCGGACCGCCCGCGGCGGCCCACCACCCGGCTGCGGGGTGCCGGACGGCCGCCGGTGGCCAGGTACGCGGCCAGCTCGGCGGAGGGGCGTACCGGCTGCCGGGACTGCTCCCGGAGCGCCCGCACCACGCCGGCCAGCGGCTCCAGGTCGGCCGGCACCGCCCGCCCGGTGAGCAGGTCCTCGGCCAATGCGTCGTCGATCGGGGGCGGCCCGGCCAGCGCGTCGACGTCGTGGGTCGAGGTCACAGCGCCACCCCCTCGCTGACCAGCGAGCGTCGCAGCGTGTGCAGCGCCCGCCGCTGCAGCGCCTTCACCGCGCCGACCGTCTTGCCGGTCACCCGCGCGACCTCCTCGGCGGTCAGGTCCGCCACCACCCGCAACAGCAGGACGGTCCGCTGGTCCTCGGACAGCTGCGCGCACACCTCGACCACCCACTGGCCGCCGAGCGCGGCCAGCGCCTCCAGCTCCACGTCCCCGGCCGGCAGGAAGGTCCCGGCCTCGACCGCCGCCAGCGCCGGCTGCCGGGCCAGCCGGCGCCGCTCGTCCTGCAACCGCCGGTGCGCGATCGTGAACACCCAGGACCGGAACTGCGCCTCCGTCCCGTCGAACGAACCCAACCCCCGGAACACCCCCAGGAACACCTCACTGGTCAGATCCTCCGGCTCGATCGCCCGCTGCACCCGCAGATACCCCGCCACCGCCGGCGCCAGATCCGCGTACAGCCGCTCGGCGGCGTGCGGAACCCCCTGGCGCGCCGCGGCAAGAGTCTCGGGGAACGCATCTTCGAGCGCCAGCGAGGCCTCCCCTCACGGCCCGGGACGCACATCCCGCGACGGTCTTGGCTGCTTGGCCTCAGGGTAGCCCGCGCCCCGGCGCGCGCTCCGCAGGGTGGCACTCGGGGGCCGGAGCCACGTGGGACGGGTTGTCCGCGGCCCGGCCCCCGAGTGCCGGGCCGCGGACAGCCCAGCTGTCCCGGTTGCTGCGCCGGCACACCCGCACGCTCGCACCCACAATTCGCGGCGCACGGACCCGGCATCCGGCAGCATGGCACTCACCCGCCGACGCCGGCAACCAGCGACCCTCTTGTCACCAGGGTGACACCTTCGTAATCGCCGGACCGCCGCCGAAGGGTACGGCCTAGCCGGAATGGCTCTTCACGAGCGCGACCAGCCGCTCGTACTGACCGGGGTCGGCCAGCCCGGTGCCGACCGCCGCCACCCGGGCGCCGGCGGCCAGGAACCCCGGTACGGTGTCGACCGTCAGACCGCCGGTCGCGACGTACTGCAGGTCCGGGAACGGACCCTGGATCGCCTGGAACCAGGCGGTCCCGAGGGCGGTGGCGGGGAAGGCCTTCACCCAGCCGCACCCGGCGGACTGCGCGCGCTGCACCTCGGTCGCCGTGCCGACCCCGGGCAGGTGCGGCAGCCCGGCCGCGAGGCTGGCCGCCAGCACCGCCGGATCGAACCCGGGAGCGACCGTGTACCGGGCACCGGCCTGCGCGGCCACCCGTACCTGCTCCCGCGTGATCACGGTGCCGGCGCCGACCAGCTGGCCGCGCTCGGCACCGGCCGCCACCGTGGCGGTCAGCGCCGCCACGTGCTCGGGCCGCCCGATCGGCACCTCCAGCAGCGACACCCCGGCGTCCCAGGCCCGGTTCGCCAGCTCCACCGTCTCGGACGGCGACAGCCCGCGCAGAATCGCCATCACCCGGTGCCCGCCGACCAGCTCCTCGAACCCGATCAATGCTCTCCTCCTCCTTCGCTTGCGGTGCAGCGTACGCCTGCCGGCGCGGCGCAGCGAGCGGTCAGAAGCCCAGCTTGCGCAGCTGCCGGGGATCGCGCTGCCAGTCCTTGGCCACCCGGACGTGCAGGTCCAGGAACACCCGGGTGCCGAGCAGCTGCTCGATCTGCGCCCGGGCCCGGATGCCGACATCCCGCAGCCGGGTGCCCCGGTGCCCGATCACGATCGCCTTCTGGCTCGGCCGCTCCACGTACAGGTCGGCGTAGATCCGGGTCAGGTCGCCCTGCCGGTCCATCTCCTCGACCACCACCGCGATCGAGTGCGGAAGCTCGTCCCGGACCCCCGAAAGTGCCGCCTCCCGGACCAGCTCGGCCACCAGCACCTGCTCCGGCTCCTCGGTGAGCAGCTCGTCCGGGTACAGCTGCGGCGAGACCGGCAGGTACGCGGTCACTACGTCCACCAGCGTGTCGAGCTGATCGCCGGTGACCGCGCTGACCGGCACCACCGCGGCGAACTCGCCGAGCTCCCCGACCGCGGCCAGCTGGGCGACCAGCCGGCCCCGGTCCACCAGGTCGGTCTTGGTGACCACCGCGATCACGGTGGCGCGCAGCCGGGCGATCTCGCCGCTGATGAACCGGTCGCCGGGCCCGACCGGCTGGTCGGCGGGCAGGCACAGCCCGACCACGTCGACCTCGCTCCAGGTCGCCCGGACCAGGTCGTTGAGGCGCTGGCCGAGCAGGGTCCGGGGCCGGTGCAGCCCCGGGGTGTCGACCAGCACCAGCTGCCCGTCCGGCCGGTGCAGCACCCCCCGGATCACGTGCCGGGTGGTCTGCGGCTTGCTGGAGGTGATGGCGATCTTCTGCCCGATGATCGCGTTGGTGAGGGTCGACTTGCCGGCGTTCGGGCGCCCCACGAAGCAGGCGAACCCCGCCCGGTAGGCCCGATCCTCGCCGGCCACCTCAGTCGGTGACCGTGCCGAGCACCCGGCCGTCCGGGCCGGCCACGTGGATCGGCGCCCCGATCCCGAGGTCCCGCACCGCGGCCTGGCCGGCCCCGTCCAGCGTCGACGCCTCCGTCACCACCGCGGCCGCCTCCAGCCGGATGGCGCCGCCGGACACCGCCGTCGCGACCGACAGCTGCAGCGCCGTGATCGTCAGCGACGGCAGCGACACGCTCGCCCCGGCGTAGGTGCGCCCGTCCCCGTCCCGGACCGCCGCCCCCTCCACCGCGCCGATCCGCGCCCGGGCGGCCCGGGCCAGCGTGACCAGCTTGGCATCCTCGTCCTCCAGCGGCCGGCGCTCGCCAGCCCTCGCCTTCGCCCTCGCCGGCTCAGCTTCTCCCCCGGGCATCCGCCACCTGCCTCTCCTCGTTCGCCCCCCCGGCCGGTGGCTCCCCCGCCCGGCGGACCAGCACCGTCTCGATCCGGTTCCGCCGGCCCGTTGCTCCTTCGGCCACCAGCCGCAAACCACCTACGGTAGCGGCCGCACCCGGGATCGGCACCCGGCCCAGCGCCTGCGCCAGCAGCCCGGCCACCGTATCCACCTCGTCGTCCGGGAGCACCACGTCGAACAGCTCCCCCAGGTCGTCGATCGGCAGCCGGGCCGAGACCCGGACCGCGCCGCCGTCGAGCCGCTGCACCGGCGGGAGCTCCACGTCGTACTCGTCGGTGATCTCACCGACGATCTCCTCCAGGATGTCCTCGATCGTGACCAGCCCGGCGGTCCCGCCGTACTCGTCAACCACCACCGCCAGGTGGACCCGGGCACCCTGCATCTCCGAGAGCAGGTCGTCGACCGGTTTCGACTCCGGCACGAACACCGCCTCCCGCATCAGCTCGTCCACCCGGACCCGGTCCCCGGAGTGGGGGTCCGCCCCGGTGGCCCGGCGCACCAGGTCCTTGAGGTAGACCACCCCGAGCACGTCATCGACGCTCGCCCCGATCACCGGGATCCGGGAGAACCCGGAGCGCAGCGCGAGCGCCAGCGCCTGCCGGAGGCTCTTGTGCGCCTCGATCCACACCATCTCGGTCCGCGGGACCATCACCTCGCGGGCGACCGTGTCACCGAGCTGGAACACCGAGTGGATCATCTTCCGCTCGCCCTGCTCGACCGCGCCGCTCTCGCCGGCCAGGTCGACCAGCTCCCGCAGCTCGGCGGTGACATCCGCCTCCCCGCCGTTCGGGCCGGCGGTGACGAACGGCCCCTCCCGGAAGCCCCGGCCCGGGGTGACCGCGTTGCCGACCCAGATCAGCAGCGACGCCAGCGGACCCAGGGCACGACCCAGCCAGCGCACCGCCGGGGCGCTCACCCGCCCGATCGGGTAGGCGTGCTGGCGTCCGATCGTGCGCGGCCCCACCCCGACCACCACGAAGCTCACCACGGTCATCGCCCCGGCCGTGACCAGCGCCGCGGTCCAGCCGACCCCGAAGGTGTCGATCGCGACCAGCGCGACCAGGGTGGTGGCAGTCAGCTCGCAGAGCAGCCGCAGCAGCAGCAGCAGGTTCAGGTAGCGGGCCCGGTCGGTGACCACCGCGTGCAGCGCCGCCGCGCCCCACGGGGCGGCCCCGGACCGGCTGGCCCGGCCGGCCTCGCCAGGCTCGGACCGGTCCGGTCCGCGCCGCCGCTCGGGCCCGCGCCAGCCCCCGGCGGTCGTACCGCCGGTCCGGGCCAGCGCCCCGGCGCGCGCCGCGGAGACCGCCCCCAGCGCGGCGTCGGTCATCGCGAACAGCCCAGCCAGCACCACCAGCGCGCCGGCCCATCCCAGCAGCGCCGCGTCGGGTAGGCTCGCCGCCCCCGCCACGTCGATCAACCCGTACGCGCGAGCCGCCAGCTGCGAAGCAGGCGGTCCTGCAACCCGAACATCTCGCGCTCCTCCTCGGGCTCGGCGTGGTCGTAGCCGAGCAGGTGCAGGGTGCCGTGGACGGTCAGCAGCGCCACCTCGTCGGCGGTGCTGTGCCCGGCCGAGGCAGCCTGCCGCCCGGCGACCTCCGGGCAGAGCACGATGTCGCCGAGCATGGTCGGCTCGCCTCCGTTGTCCCCCGGGCCGTGGTCGAAGCTGGCCTCGTCCAACGGGAAGGCGAGCACGTCGGTGGGGCCGTCGCCACCCATCCAGCGGTGGTTCAGGTCGGTCATGTAGGCGGTGTCGACCAGCAGGACGGACAGCTCCGCCAGCGGGCTCACCCCGGTCTCGGTCAGCGTGTGCCGGGCCACGTCCAGGATGGCGTCGGTGTCGACATCCACACCGGACTCATTTGCGATCTCGATGGACACTGCTCGCCTCGTACCTGCCTGCCTGCCTCGTGCCGCCGGTCACCGGCGCCGGCTGGCGCGGCCACCCTGGGCGCTGCGCACCGGGCGCAGCTCCTGGTTGGCGTCCCACTTCGCGTACGCGTCGACGATGTCGCTGACCAGCTGGTGGCGCACCACGTCCTCGCTGCCGAGCTGGCTGAAGTGAACGTCGCCGAGCCCTTCCAGGATCTCCCGCACCACCCGCAGCCCGCTGCGCTGCCCGCCGGGCAGGTCCACCTGGGTGATGTCGCCGGTGACCACGATCTTGGACCCGAACCCGAGCCGGGTCAGGAACATCTTCATCTGCTCGGCGGTGGTGTTCTGCGCCTCGTCGAGAATGATAAATGCATCATTCAACGTCCTTCCGCGCATGTACGCCAGCGGGGCGACCTCGATCGTCCCACTCTGGATCAGCCGCGGGATCGAGTCCGGGTCGATCATGTCGTGCAGCGCGTCGTAGAGCGGGCGCAGGTAGGGGTCGATCTTCTCGTACAGCGTGCCGGGCAGATAGCCCAGCCGCTCCCCCGCCTCCACCGCCGGCCGGGTGAGGATGATCCGGGTCGTCTGCTTGGCCTGCAGTGCCTGCACCGCCTTGGCCATCGCCAGGTAGGTCTTGCCGGTGCCGGCCGGCCCGATCGAGAACACGATCGTGTGCCCGTCGATCGCGTCGACGTAGCGGCGTTGGCCCAGCGTCTTCGGCCGGATGTTGCGCCCCCGCCGGGACAGGATGTTGAGGGTGAGCACCTCGGCGGGGCGCTCGGCGGCGCCCGACTCGAGCATGCTGACGGTCCGCCGCACACTGTCCGCGGTCAGCGGCTCGCCCTTCTCGACCAGCTCCAGCAGCTCCGCGAACAGGCGCTCGGCCAGCGCGTTGTCGGCCGGCGCCCCGGTAATGGTGATCTCGTTACCGCGTACCAGGATGTCGCTGGCGAGCGCCCGCTCCACCAGCTTGAGCGTCTCGTCCGCCGCGCCGAGCAGGCTCACCATGGCCTGCGGGTCCGCTACCGTGATCTTGGTCTGTGCGCGGCTCTGTGGGTTACGTCTGGCAATGGGTGAGTTGTCTAGGTCGGTCATGGTCTGGCCGTACGGCCGCTGCCACCTGCTCTCCAGTCCGGGAACCCCACCAGGGTGGGCCTGCCCCCCATGGTATCGGCTCCAGCCCGGATCGGTCACCAGCAACCGGCGGGTGTGCTCGGCTAACATGCCGGGGTGAGCGACTGCCTGTTCTGCAAGATCGTGGCCGGCGAGGTGCCCGCCACGGTGGTGCACGAGACCGACCACACGCTGGCGTTCCGGGACATCGCTCCGAAGGCGCCGGTGCACGTGCTGGTGATCCCCAGGGAACACCACCCCGACCTGGCCGCCCTGGCCGCCGCCGACCCGGGGCTGGGCGGGCAGGTGCTGGCGGCGGTCGCGGCGGTCGCCGAGGCCGAGGGGCTGGCCGCAGACGGCTACCGGACCATGTTCAACACCGGGCGGAACGCGGGGCAGGAGGTCTTCCACGTGCACGCGCACCTGCTCGGCGGGGCGCCGCTGGGCCCGATGCTCGCTATTTGAGGGTCGCCCCGGTCAGTCCGGCCTGGACCTGCCGCTGGAACGTCAGGTAGACGACCAGGATCGGCAGCGTCGCTATGGTCATGCCGGCGAACAGCGCGGACAGGTCGTTGCGGTAGCCCTGCTGGATCGCCAGCGCCACCAGCCCCTGGGCCAGCACCGACCGGTCCGCGTCGAAGCCGCTCTGCTGCCGCATCAAGGTCTGCGGCAGCAGGAACTGGTTCCACTGTCCGAGGATGTTGAAGATCCCCACGCTCAGCAGGCCGGGTTTCGCCATCGGCAGCATCACTTGGAAGAAGGTGCGCACGTGGCCGGCGCCGTCTACCGCCGCCTGCTCGGCCACCGAGGTGGGCAGGGTGCGGAAGAACGAGTGCAGGAAGAAGACCGTGAACGGGAGCGAGAACGCGACGTAGACCAGGATCAGCCCGTGGTAGGTGTTGAGCGCGTTGAAGCCGCGCACCACGAAGAACAGCGGGATCAGCGCCAAGAAGATCGGCACGGTAAGGCCGGCGATGAAGCTGTAGTAGATCACCCGGTTGCCCCAGAAGTCGTACCGGGCCAGCACGTACGCGGCCATCGAGCCGAGCAGCATGGTCAGGAACACCCCGCCGGCGACCACGATCACCGTACTGAGGAAGTAGTCGCCGATGTTGCTCACGCTCCAGGCCCGGCTGAAGTTCTCCCACCGGAGGCTGGTCGGGATCCCCCACGGGTTCGCGACGATCTCACCGTCGGTACGGAACGACTGCAGCACCGACCACACCAGCGGGAAGGTCACCAGCACCCCCCAGGCGATCAGGAAGGTGTGGGAGAAGACGTTCAGCGCGCCGCCAGCCAGGCCCCGCTCGCGGGGCGGCGCGCCGCGGCCCCGGCCACCGGGTGGGCCGGGACGCCGGCCCGGCTCGACGGCCGGGATCCCGGGCGGGGTGGTGATGCTGGTAGCCATGCGCGCTCCCGCTCCCTCAGTACTCGATCCGGTCCCGGCGCAGGACCCGGAGCTGGATGATCGCCAGCACCAGCGTGAACAGCGCCAGCGTGACCCCCATCGCACAGGCCAGACCGAACTGGCCGGGCCGGTAACCGCCGAACGCCGTGTCGTAGATCCGGGTCGCCATCACCTCGCTGGCGAAGTTGGGGCCACCCTGGCTGAGCGCGTAGACCAGCGCGAACATGTCCAGTCCCAGGATCCCGAGGTAGACCCAGGCCACCGAGATGGTGTCCCGCAGCAGCGGCAGCGTGACCCGGAAGAACTGCTGCCCCCGCTTGGCGCCGTCCAGCACCGCCGCTTCGAAGATGTCCTTCGGGATCGCGGCCATGGCGGCCGAGAACAGCACCATGAAGAAGCCGGTGAAGCCCCACACCGCGACCCCCAGCAGGATCCACTTCACGGCCCTCGGGTCGCTGAGGAACAGTAACGGCCGGCTCTCGTCGACCAGACCGACCCCCATCAGGATCGCGTTGGCCAGCCCGTGCCGGTCAGTCCGGAAGATCGCCCCCCAGACGATCGCCACGATCGCGATCGAGAGGATGAACGGGAAGAAGAAGATGACCTGGTAGATCGACGACCCGAACACCCCGCGGACTCCGGCCCGGTTCCCCCGCCCCCCGACGTTGAGCATGAACGCGAAGAACAGCGCGAGCGCGATCGTGATCAACGGCAGCGAGACGAAGAAGAACAGGCTGTTGCCGAACGCCTTCCGGAACACCTCGTCCTCGGCCAGCTCGAGATAGTTCTCCAACCCGATGTAGTCGAACTCCGTCGTCCGGGCACCCCAGTCGGTGAACGAGTAGTGCGCGGTCTGGACGAACGGCGAGATCATGAACACCACGTAGACCAGCACCGGCAGGGCCAAGAAGCCGACGATGAATGGGTACTTGCCCCGCTGCATAGGTCACCGGACTCTCCGGGTCGGGACCCCCGCGGACCCCGGTCGGCAGGGCCCGCGGGGATCGATGCGTGCGCCGCTCAGATCTCGCGGGTGAACTTCTCGATGTCCGGGTCGTCCCGGACCTCCGCCGCCGCGTCCTCCATCGCGTCCAGCAGGTCCTGGGCCGAGGCCCGACCGGCCATCAGCTCGCCGATCAGCGGCTCCATGGTGTCCGCGTACATCTTCTGGTTGTACCAGCCCTCCCACCGCCAGAGCAGGTTGTCCGGGGCGGCGCTGGTCACCGCGGCGGCGGACTGGAACGCGACCGACTGGACGTTCTGGCCGGTGCCCTTCACCACGGTGGCGGTGTTGGTGAGCTCGGTGAACCGGTCCGCGAAGTCCTTGGTCAGCATGACCCGCATCAGCTCCAGGCCGCCGGCCCGGTTGGCGGCGGCGGTCGGGATGACGAACGGCTCGCCCGGCTGGTTCCGGACCGAGCCAGCGGCCAGCACCGGCTGGTCCGACGGGGCCCACGGCGCCATCATGGTCATCTCGAAGTCGGCCGGGATGCCGCCGTCTCCGACCTCGTGCTCCTCCAGCACCGCCTCGTCCGACATCTCGGCCTCCAGCCAGGTGCCGCACCACAGGAACCCGGCCTCCCGGTCCAGCCAGGTCTGCTGCGCCTGGATGTGGGTGAGGCCCTCCATGCCGGGGTAGACCAGCCCATTGTCGACCAGCTCCTGCAGCCGGCTGGCGGCGGTCACCACCGCCGCCTGCTGCCAGGCGCCCGGCTCCAGGTTGTCGATCGCCACTGTCACCTCGTGGCCACCCTCCAGGTTCACCCACTCCATCAGCACGTTCTGGAGGTACCAGAGCCCGGTCGCGTTCCCGTTGATGAACGGCGCGATCCCGGCCGCCTGCATCTGTGCGGCCAGCGCCAGGAACTCGCTCCAGTTGGTGGGCGGGGCCCAGCCGTTGTCCCGGAACAGCTTCGCGTCGTACCACATGCCGTAGCTGGAGTTGACCAGGTTCAGCGAGTACATCGTGCCGCCGAACGAGCCGAACTCCTCGACCCCGACGACCACTGTGTCCCGGATCGGCGTGTTCGGGTCGTCCAGGCTGGGTGCGTCCATCAGCTCGGTGAGCGGATGCACCGCGCCATCGTTGACCAGGCCGTCGAGCGCTAGCTCCTCGTCGCCGGAGTTGTTCAGGAAGTCGGGCGGGTTCCCGCCGGCGAACCGGGGCTGCATCTCGGTGCGGATCGTCTCGGTGGTGGCCACCCCCACCTGGGCGTCCGGCCAGTGCTTGGCGAACTCCTCGGCCAGCGCGTTCGGATACTCGGTCCCGAAGCCGCCGGTGAAGAAGACGGCGTCGATCCGGGAGTCGGGGGCGAAGCCGAACGGGTTCTCGGCGTTCGCGTCCGGCCCGTCATCCGAGTCGTCGCCGCCGCCGGTGGCGCAGGCGGCGAGCAGGCTGGCGGCGGGCGTGACCAGCAGGCCGGCTCCGGCGGCCCGGCCCAGGACCTTGCGGCGGCTCAGCCCACCTCTGGGCACAACCAGCCCAGGAGTGGTCAGCCCCGCGCCCGGCGGTCGCGCCGAGCCGTTTCTGATGCGTCGAACGGACATCGTGGGTCCTCCTAGGGTGTTGTCTCCTCATGTCATCTCGGAACGTGGGCGGTGCGGGGCGTTACGGTGGTTCCCCGCCCGACGCCGCCCGATGGCCGTCGACCGCCCGGGCGGTGCGCTGGAACGCCGCGTGGGCGCGTTGGTGGGTCCGTTGTGCGACTGCGATGTAGAGCAGGTCGAGCACGACCAGCTGCGGGTGCCGGGCCGACAGGGCGTCCGGGCGGAAGCTGGTGGCGGCCACGGCCGGCTCGGAGCCGTCCCGGGAGGCCCGCGACGCGGTACGGGTGGGAGCGTTGGCCAGCAGCAGGTCCGCCACCTCGGCCAGCGGGGACCGGGGAGAGCTGGTCAGCGCCACCGTGGTGGCGCCGCGGCTGCCGGCCTCGGCCAGCATCTCGATCGTCTCCCGGGTCTGGCCGGAGTGGGAGATGCCGACCGCCACGTCCCCCGGTGACAGCACCGCGGCGCTGGCCAGCCCGCTGTGCACGTCCGTCCAGGCCCACGCCGGCACTCCGATCCGGTGCAGGCTCAGCTGCAGCTCCGCCCCGACCAGCGCGGACCCGCTGGCGCCGTAGATGTCGGTGCGTCCGGCGCTGGCGATCGCGTCGGCGGCCGCCGCCACCTGCGCCAGGTCGAGCAGCGCGACCGTTTCGTGCATCGCTCGGGTGTCGGCGGCCATCACCTGCCCGAGCACCCGGTCCAGCGGGTCGCCGGGCTGGACCTCCCGGCCGATGTCCACGCTCCACCCGGCCGCTCGGGCCGCCCGCCCGGTCTCACCGGCGATCCCCAGCCGCAGGTCTGCATAACCGTCGAAGCCGAGCGCCCGGCAGAACCGGGTGACGGTCGCCGGTGAGGTGCCGGAGCGCTCCGCCAGCTCCACGATCGTGGCCCGGGCCGCCGCCGCCGGGTCGACGAGCACCCGCTCGGCCACCCGCTGCAACGCCCCGGTGAACTCCGGCAGCTGGGCGCGGACCCGGGCCAGCACCCCGTCCTGCGGACCGCCCGGTCTGACCACGCTGTGAGCCGGAAGCCGCCCGCCCGCCGCCGGCCCGCCCGTCCCGCCGCCGGCGGTGGCGTGGTCGAGCGGCGTCGAGGACGCCTGGGGAACCACTGTCGGTCCAGTCAAGGTCACTGGCCGCCTTCGCGCTGGTCGCGGGTCACCCGCGTCGGACCTGGTTAGGAAAGCTTCTTTACTGATAGGGAAATAGTTCTTACTGAAGGCCGGTCGCGTCAAGGGGCTCGGGAGAAGTTTTCAAACCGTTATCTTGCCGTGACGTCCCGCATCTGTCCGGTGAACCGAGGGCCACGCTCGCGCAAGCCTGCGACCAGCGCCGTTACCAGCGCTCCAACCGGGTGCTGAGCACGGCGAGCGCGGCCACGCCGGCGGTGGATACCCGCAGCACGGTGGCGCCGAGCCGGATCTGATGCGCGCCGGCGGAGTCGAACGCGGTCAGCTCGGCCGGTGCCAGGCCGCCCTCCGGCCCGACCACCAGCACGATCTCCCCGGCCGGCGGCAGCGGCACCGCGCCCAGGCTCAGCTCGGCCTGCGAGTCCAGCACCAGGCCGGCCGCCGCCGACTGCAGCCGCTGCGCCACCGCCGGGGTGTCGGCCGGCGGGGACACCGCCGGCAGCCGGGCCCGGCGGGCCTGCTTCGCGGCCTCCCGGGAGGTCAGCCCCCACCGGCGCCAGGCCCGCTCTCCCCGCTCGCCGCGCCACCGCACCACCGACCGGGCCGCCGGCCAGGGCACGATCTCGTCCACCCCGACCTCGGTCATCGCCTGCACCGCGAGCTCAGACCGGTCCCCCTTGCCGATGGCCTGTACCACCACCAGCCGGTGCGCCGGCGGCTGCTCGTACCGCCGGTCGGTGACCTGCAGGTCGAGGGTGCTGCGGCCGACGCCGGTGACCACCGCGCTGGCGGTGCCGCCCCGCCCGTCCCCGAGCAGCACCGCCTCCCCGACCCGCAGCCGCTGGACGGTGGCGGCGTGGTGACCTTCTGGGCCGGCCAGCGTGGCCCGCTCGCCGTCCGGCAGCGCCTCGACCAGGAACAGCGGCGCAGTCACAGCCGCTCCGCCAGGAGCTGTCGATCATGGAGCTGCAGCGCGACACGCCGGGAGACACGCCGAGGAAACTCCATGATCAACGCACCCTCAGGTCAGTGTCCGTTGAAGGCGTCCCGCACCCGGGAGAAGAAGCCGCCCTGCTTGGTGAGCTGGGCCACCTCCTCGCCGCGGGACTTGGCGAACTCCCGCAGCAGGCGTTCGGAGTCCGGGTCGAGCTTGGTGGGGGTGCGGACGTCCAGGTGGACGAACAGGTCCCCCCGACCGGTGCCGCGCAGGTGCGGTACGCCGCGGCCGCGCAGCCGGAGCGTGGAGTTGGGCTGGGTGCCGGAGCGGACCTCCAGCTGCTCCTCGGAGTCGAGGGTCTTGATGGTGAGCTGGGTGCCGAGCGCGGCGGCGGTCATCGGGACGGTGACCCGGCAGTGCAGGTCGTCACCCTTGCGCGAGAACACGTCGTGCGGTCGCTCGTGGATCTCCACGTAGAGGTCGCCGGGCGGGCCGCCACCGGGGCCGACCTCCCCGTGCCCGGCCAGCCGGATCCGCATCCCGTCCTCCACCCCCGGCGGGATCTTAACCGTCATCGAGCGGCGGCTACGCACCCGGCCATCCCCGGCGCAGGTCTGGCAGGGCTCCGGGATGGTGGTGCCGGTGCCCTGGCAGGCCACGCACGGCCGGGACGAGACCACCTGGCCGAGGAACGTACGCTGCACCGACTGCACCTGCCCGTGGCCGCCGCACGCCTCACAGGTGACCGGGTGAGTGCCCGGGGCGGTGCCCGCTCCGGAGCAGGCGGTGCAGACCACGGCGGTGTCGACGGTCACCGGCGCCTCGACCCCGAACGCGGCCTCGGCCAGGTCCAGCTCCACCCGCAGGATCGCGTCGGCGCCGGGCCGGTTGCGCGGGCGCGGGCCCCGGCCGCTCCCGGCGGTGGTGCCGAAGAACGCGTCCATGATGTCCTGGAACCCCACGAACGGCCCGGCTCCCGGCCCGCCCGGGCTGCCCATGCCGCCGCCCGGCGCGTACGGGTCGCCGCCGAGGTCGACGATCTGGCGCTTCTGGTCGTCGGAGAGCACCTCGTACGCGGTGTTGATCTCCTTGAACCGGTCCTGCGCCTCCGGGTCCGGGTTCACATCCGGATGGAACTTGCGGGCCAGCTTCCGGTAGGCCCGCTTGATCTCGTCGTCGGATGCGTCCCGCGCAACGCCGAGAATCCCGTAGTAGTCCTTGGCCACTGCGTTGTGTGTCCTCATCAGTCCGTCATCGTGATCGCTGGGGGCATCTGTTGGTCATCGTGTGGTCAGCTCTGCGCCAGCAGGTCGCCGACGTAGCGAGCCACGGCCCGGACCGTGGCGATGGTGCCGGGGTAGTCCATCCGGGTGGGGCCGAGCACGCCCAGCCCTCCCACAATGGTGTCACCTGGACCGTATCCGGTGCTCACCACCGAGGTGCTGCGCAGGTCGAGGAACTCGTTCTCGTCGCCGATCCGCACCAGCGGCTCGGTCCGGTCGCCGCCGGACTCGACCGCCCCGATCAGCTTGAGCAGGACCACTTCTTCTTCCAGCGCATCCAGCACCGGGCCGAGCGTGCCCCGGAAATCCAGCAGCCCGCCCCGGGTCAGGTTGGCGGTGCCGGCCAGCGCGATCCGCTCGTCATGCCGCTCCACCAGCGTCTCCAGCAGCACCGAGGCGAGCGTGGCCATCGCCCCGCGCAGCGCCGGGCCGGCCTCGTCGACCAGCGCCTGCACCAGGCCGGGAGTGTCGCTGAGCGGCTGGCCACCCAGCTTGGCGTTGGCCAGCCGGCGCAGCTCGGTCACGTCGTCGGCCGGGGCCGGGCCGGGCAGCTCCACCAGCCGCTGCTCCACCCGCCCGGTGTCGGTGATCACCACCAGCATCACCCGGGTGGTGGAGATCGGCACCAGCTCCAGGTGCCGCACCGCCGACCGGGACAGGCTCGGATACTGCACCACCGCCACCTGGCGGGTCAGCTGGGCAAGCAGCCGGACCGTGCGGTGCACCACGTCGTCCAGGTCCACCGCGCCGACCATGAACCGCTCGATCGCCCGCCGCTCGGCCGACGACAGCGGCTTGATCTGGGACAGCCGGTCCACGAACAGCCGGTAGCCCCGGTCGGTCGGCACCCGGCCGGCGCTGGTGTGCGGCTGCCGGATGTAACCCTCTTCCTCCAGCACCGCCATGTCGTTGCGCACCGTGGCCGGGGACACGTTCAGCTGGTGGCGCTCGACCAGCGCACGGCTGCCGACCGGCTCCTCGGTGGCGACGTAGTCCTCGACGATCGCCCGGAGCACGTCCAGCTTGCGCTCGTCGAGACTCACGTCACCACCGCCATCTCCGCCGGCCCCGCCCGCCGCACCCTCCGCTGTCATGCACCATCCCCGCTGGCACCCGGCCGACGCCATTGGCACTCGACTGTTTGGCACTCGACTGTAACGAGTGCCAGTCTACGTCGCACCCGGCGGCCGCCGCGAGGTCGGAAGCCAGACCCGCGCGGTGACCACCACGACCAGGGCCGACCGTCTAGGGTGTGACCATGACAACACCACCTCAACCACCACCACCACCAGCCGGACCGCCACCGGCCGGCGGGGCGCCGCCGCCCGGCTACGCCAACAGTGACGAGAAGACCTGGGCGCTGGTCGCCCACTTCGGCGGCGCCGCGGGCATGTTCGTGCTCGGGGGCGTGGGTGGCTGGATCGCACCGCTGATCGCGCTGATGTCCCGCGGCAATCAGTCGGCGACCGTCCGGCAGCACGCGGTGAACGCGCTCAACTTCCAGCTCACGTGGTCGATAGTCGGGGTGATCGGCTACCTCACCATCTGCATCGTGATCGGGGCCGTCATCATCCCGGTGGCCGCGCTGGTCGGGATCATCTTCGGGATCATCGGCGGCGTGAAGGCCAACGACGGAGTGGTGTACGAGTACCCTGTCTCGGTCAAGATGATCAAGTAGGGCTCGGTCGCGTGATCAAATAACCGCGGGAGCGGGAGCGGCGAGGAAGTCCCGGACGACGGTGTCGGCGAGCAGCCGCCCGGGTACGGTGAGCACCGCCCTCCCGGCCCGATGCGCGTCCGCCGACAGCAGGCCGCCGGCCACCGCCCGAGCGGCGGCCGGCGCTCCGGCGGCCCCCAGCTCCGCCAGCGGCAGCCCATCGGACATCCGGAGCCGCAGCATGACCCGCTCGGTGCGCCGCTGTTCGGCGGTCAGCACCTCCCGGGCCAGCCCGGGCGAGCGCCCGGCCGCCAGCCGAGCCGCATACCCGCCCGGGTGGGTGACGTTCCACCAGCGCACCCCGCCCACGTGGCTGTGCGCTCCGGGGCCCAACCCCCACCAGTCGGCACCGGTCCAGTAGCCGAGGTTGTGCCGGCACCGGGCCGCCGGCGAGCGCGCCCAGCTGGAGATCTCGTACCAGCCGAACCCGGCCGCCGCCAGCGCCGCGTCGGCGGCCAGGTAGCGGTCTGCGGCCAGGTCGTCGTCCGGGGCGGGCAGCTCCCCGCGCCGGACCCGGGCCGCCAGCGCGGTGCCCGGCTCGACGGTCAGCGCGTACCCGCTGACGTGGTCCACCCCGGCCCCGGTCGCCGCCGCCAGCGAGCCGGCGAAGTCCTCGGCCGACTCCCCCGGTGTGCCGTAGATCAGATCCAGGTTGACGTGGTCGAAGCCGGCCGCCCGGGCCTCGCCGGCGGCCGCCACCGCCCGGCCGGGCGTGTGCCGCCGATCGAGCACCGCCAGCACGTGCGGTGCGGCCGACTGCATCCCGAGCGAGACCCGGGTGAAGCCGGCCGCCCGGAGCTGGCGCAGCGAAGCCGGGTCCACCGACTCCGGGTTCGCCTCCACGGTCACCTCGGCGTCGCCGGCCAGCCCCCAGGTGGCGTCGATGCTGTCCAGGATGCCGGCCAGCGCGGCCGGTGGCAGCAGGGTCGGGGTGCCGCCGCCGACGAACACCGTGTCCACCCGCGGTGGCGGCGCCGCGGCCAGCACCTGGGCGGCCAGCGCCAGCTCCGACCGGACCGCCTGCGGGAAGGACTCCCGGGAGGCCCCGGGCCCCAGCTCGGTCGCGGTGTAGGTGTTGAAGTCGCAGTAGCCGCACCGGCTGGCGCAGAACGGCACGTGCACGTAGACCCCGAAGCCCCGGGCTCCCACCCGGGCGAGCGACTCCGGCGGCAGCTGGCCATCGTCGGGAACCGGCTCGCCGTCCGGTGGGCTGCTAGGCATGTCACCTCCCGTTCCGGCCGCTTGACCGCAGGCTACGCTCCGCTACGCCCGCTGGCGGCCGGGGTCACTAGTCTGCCCGCATGACATCCGACGACACACCGCTGGTCCGCACCGCCACCGAGCACGGCGTGGCCACGCTCACGCTGGACAGCCCGCGCAACCGGAACGCACTCTCCACCCCGCTAGTCACCCGGCTGCGGGCGGAGCTGGCCGCCGCCGCGACCGACCCGGCGGTACGGGTGGTGGTGCTGGACCACGCCGGACCGGTCTTCTGCTCCGGCGCGGACCTGGTCGAGACCGAGGCTGCCTGCCGGTCCGGGACGATGCCGGTGGCGATGCTGGCCGACCTGCTCGCCGACTTATGGGAATGTCCGAAGCCGGTGGTGGCCCGGGTCGCCGGCCCGACCCGGGCCGGCGGGATCGGCCTGGTGGCCGCGGCCGACCTGGCAATCTGCGCCACCGAGGCGACGTTCGCGTTCACCGAGGTGCGGCTGGGCGTGATCCCGGCGGTGATCTCGGCGGTCGTACTGCCCCGGATGGGCAGCCGGGCGGCCACCCGGCTGTTCCTGACCGGCGAGGTGTTCGACGCCGCGCACGCCGCCGCGGTCGGGCTGGTCAGTGAGGCGGTCCCGGCGACCCGGCTGGACCGCACGGTGAGCAGGATCTGCCAGGCGCTGGTCCGGGGCGCACCGCAGGCGCTGGCCGGCACCAAGCAGCTGCTGCGCCGGCCCCGGGCGGCCGACCTGCGGGCCGAGCTGGCCGAGCTGTCGGCGCTGTCGGTGGGCTACTTCCGGTCCCCCGACGCTCAGGAAGGGATAGCCGCGTTCCGCGACAAGCGCGACCCGCAGTGGGTCCTGGACACCCGCCGATAGGCTTCGGGCGTGACGATGCGGCGCGCGGTGACCGTGCTGGTGGTGCTGGGGCTGGTCGCCGGCCTGGGTTACTGGCTGGGCACCCGGTGGGACCGCTCGTCACCGCCCGCCCCGCGTGCCGGCTGCCGCGCCGAGGCGGCCAGCGAGATCCGGCTGGAGCTCGAGCAGATGGCCAACGCGGCGACGATCGCCGCGGTCGGGGTGCGGATGGAGGTGCCCGACCGGGGGGTGCAGATCGCGCTGGCGACCGCCCTGCAGGAGTCGAAGCTGCGCAACCTGCCGCACCTGGGCCGGCGCAACGACCACGACTCGGTCGGGCTGTTCCAGCAACGTCCCAGCCAGGGGTGGGGCACCGAGGAGCAGGTCGGCGACCCGCGGTACGCGGCCGAGCGGTTCTACCGGGCGCTTCGCCGGGTCGACGGCTGGCCGGAGCTGCGGCTCACCGAGGCCGCCCAGCGGGTGCAGCGCTCCGCTTTCCCGGAGGCGTACCAGCGGTGGGAGCCGGAGGCCGGGGTGCTCGCCACCGCCCTGCTCGGGGCGGAGCCGGGCGTGGTCAGCTGTACGGTCCCGGCCGACCCACCGGAGCGGGGGCAGTCGGCCGCCGATGCGCTGGGAGAGGCGATGGCCCAGGACTGGGGTACGCGGGTGCGCACCAGCCCGGACGCGGAGCCGGTCGGCGCGCTGCGGTTGACCGCCGGATCGGCGCCCGGGGTCGCGGTGGCCGCCGGCGACCCGCGTACCGGTTGGCGGTACGCGCACTGGCTGGTGGCGCACGCCGGCGTCCGGGGGGTGACCAGGGTGCACTTCGCGGATCTGGAGTGGACCGCTGCCGCGGGGGGGTGGTCGGCGGCCGGGAGCACCTCTGACCAGGTGTGGGCGGAGGTCGCCACCGGCTGACCGGAGCCGGGCGGAACCGGCGGAAAGACCTGGGGCCGGCGGAGGATCCCCCCGCCGGCCCCAGGCCTGGCTCGAACGGCTCAGCCGACCGAGATGTTTCCGTTGTTGCAGTCGCCGGTAACCGTGTTCGGCGAGGCGATCGGGACCGTCCCGCCGACCCCGGCCACCACCGACGAACCACAGATCTGCCACGGCGCCACGCTCAGCGCACTGTTGTCGAGGAACGAGAACAGTGCGTCGCCGCCGTCACCGTGGATGTCCATGTTGCCGTTGTTGCAGTCGCCGAGTGCGGTGTTCGGCGAGGCGACCGGCACGGTGCCGCCGACCCCGGCCACTCCGCTGGAGCCGCAGAACTGCCAGGACGCACCGCTGACCGCCGAGCCGCTGCCGGCCGACAGGATCTGCGGCGGGTCCTGGTCCCATGGCGCCGAGGTTCCCATCTGCTCGGTCGCCTCCGCTGGCTCGGCATCCTCGGCCGGGTAGTAGCCCGGGTCGTGGTAGGCGTAGCCGTCGTCGCCGTTGCCGTTGCCGTAGTCCGGCGCCGGCTCGGACTCGCCGACCGAGATGTTGCCGTTGTCGCAGCCACCCGAGGTGTTGGGCGAGGCGAACGGCACCGCGCCGCCGACCCCGGCCACGACCGTGGAGCCGCAGATCTGCCACGCCAGCGCGCTGATCGCCGAGTCGTCAAGGACCGAGAGCAGTGCGTCGTCCTTGTCGTTGTTGGCGTCGGCGATGTCGATGTTGCCGTTGGCACAGTCGCCCAGCACGGTGTTCGGGGACGCGACCGGCACCACGCCGCCGACTCCCGCGACCGCGTTGGAACCGCACAGCTGCCACGCCAGCGCGCTCACGGCCGAGCCGCTGCCGACCGACAGGATCTGCGGCGGCTCCTGCTCCCACGGCGCAGTCCACGCCTGCTCGGGTGCCGCAGTCAGCCAGTACTCGGCGACCTCCCGCATCGCCTCGTCGCTCGCCCGGTGCGTGCCCTCGTAGTCGAGCACCCCCACCGTCGCCGGGGCGACCTCTGGGGTACCCGCATTGTCCGCCGCGAAGGCAGGGGTCGAACCTATCGCTGCCGCGGTCGCCAGCGCTCCTGTCGCCACGACTGCGACTTTCCTGACCTGCATCGTCACTCCTTGTGGTTTGCCTGAGCCGCAGCCCGGGGTCCCCCCTGGGGTAGGACTAATCGGGCAAAAGCGGCGAACTATCCAACCCGAGTAACGACGCGTATATCACCTAGTTACGATCATGGCAGACCGAATCGGGCACTGTCCGTCGGTGCCCGGCCGAGGCGGTGCGGCTCAGCCCTTCCGGCCGGTGGTCGTACTCTTCCGCCCGGTGGCCTGGCCGCTGCCGGTACCGCCGCCGGCCGCGGAGAGGGCGGCGATGAACGCCTCCTGCGGCACCTCCACCCGGCCCACCACCTTCATCCGCCGCTTGCCTTCCTTCTGCCGCTCCAGCAGCTTGCGCTTGCGGGTCACGTCCCCGCCGTAGCACTTGGCGAGCACGTCCTTGCGCAGCGCCCGGATCGTCTCGCGAGCGATCACCCGGTTCCCGACCGCCGCCTGGATCGGCACCTCGAACTGCTGGCGCGGGATCAGCGCGCGCAGCCGTTCGGTCATCGCGACCCCGTAGGCGTGTGCCTTGTCCTTGTGGACGATCGCGCTGAACGCGTCCACCGGGTCGCCGTGCAGCAGGATGTCCACCTTCACCAGGTCCGCCAGCTGCTCGCCGGCGGGCTCGTAGTCCAGGCTCGCGTACCCCCGGGTACGGCTCTTGAGCTGGTCGAAGAAGTCGTAGATGATCTCCGCCAGGGGGAGCCGGTAGCGCAGCTCCACCCGCTCCGCGGACAGGTAGTCCATCCCCTGCAGGCTGCCCCGCCGGGTCTGGCACAGCTCCATCACCGCCCCGACGTACTCGTTCGGGGTGAGCACGGTGGCCCGTACCACCGGCTCGTACACCTCGCCGACCTTGCCGGACGGGAACTCGCTGGGGTTGGTCACGGTGTGCTCGGCCTCGTCCTCCAGCACCACCCGGTAGACCACGTTCGGGGCGGTCGAGATCAGGTCGAGGTCGAACTCCCGCTCCAGCCGCTCCTGGATGATCTCCAGGTGGAGCAGGCCCAGGAAGCCGCAGCGGAACCCGAACCCGAGCGCCACGCTGGTCTCCGGCTCGTAGGACAGCGCCGCGTCGTTCAGCTTGAGCCGGTCCAGCGCGTCCCGCAGCGCCGGATAGTCTGACCCGTCCATCGGAAAGAGGCCGGAGTAGACCATCGGACGAGGATCCTGGTAGCCACCGAGCGGCTTGCCCGCCGGCCGGGTGGACACCGTGACCGTGTCCCCGACCCGGGACTGCCGGACGTCCTTCACCCCGGTCATCAGGTAGCCGACCTCGCCGACTCCCAGCCCGCCGCTCGGGCTCGGCTCCGGCGAGATCACCCCGATCTCCAGCAGCTCGTGGGTGGTGGCGGTGGACATCATCCGGATCCGGTCCCGGGGTTCGATCCGCCCGTCCACCACCCGCACGTAGGTGACCACCCCGCGGTAGACGTCGTACACCGAGTCGAAGATCAGCGCCCGGGCCGGCGCGTCGGCCTGGCCGGTCGGGGCCGGCACCTGCCGGACGATCTCGTCGAGCAGCTCCGCCACCCCGGCGCCGGTCTTCCCCGACACCCGCAGGCAGTCGCCCGGCTCGCACCCGATCAGGTGCGCCAGCTCCTCCGCGTACCGGTCGGGCTGCGCGGCGGGCAGGTCGATCTTGTTCAGCACCGGGATGATGGTGAGGTCGTGCTCCATCGCGAGGTAGAGGTTGGCCAGGGTCTGGGCCTCGACCCCCTGGGCGGCGTCGACCAGCAGCACCGCACCCTCGCCGGCCGCCAGCGACCGGGACACCTCGTAGGTGAAGTCCACGTGCCCCGGCGTGTCGATCATGTTCAGCACGTGCTGGTCCCGCCACGGCATCCGGACCGCCTGGCTCTTGATCGTGATGCCCCGCTCCCGCTCGATGTCCATCCGGTCCAGGTACTGGGCGCGCATCCGCCGGCCTTCCACCACACCGGTCAGCTGCAGCATCCGGTCGGCCAACGTCGACTTACCGTGATCGATGTGGGCGATGATGCAGAAGTTGCGGATCTGGGCCGGATCGGTGGCGCCAGGAGTGGTCTTGCCGGGTTCGAGCGTCGCAGGCACAGTGGTCCGTTCGGTCGTCAGATGGCTCCCGCCATGGTCCCATGCCGGCGGAACCGGGCGGCCGCCCGTGGCGCCCATCCAGGCCGCCCGGCCGTGGGTGGACGGTGCGCCGGAGGGTGCGCCGGACGGGTGCGCCGGCCCCGGCGGCGGACGGTGCGCCGACCTGGCCGCGTCGGCCCCGGCGGCGGACGCGTGCTATTCTGGCTCGTCGCGGGTGGCAGCGATGGCAGCTGCTCGCCCACAACCTTCCGAAACCGAGCTCACAGGACGAGGCTGTCGCGTGGCGAACATCAAGTCGCAGATCAAGCGCAACAAGCAGAACGAGAAGCGCCGGCTGCGCAACAAGTCGGTCAAGTCGTCGCTCAAGACCGCCGTCCGCAAGTTCGACGCGGCGTTGGAGCAGGGTGACCTGGACACCGCCACAGCGCTGATGCGCGACGCGTCGCGCAAGCTGGACAAGGCCGCCAGCAAGGGTGTCATCCACAAGAACCAGGCGGCCAACCGGAAGTCGTCGATCGCCCGGCGGCTGCCGACCACCGCCTGAGACCGCTGGGACACCGGCTGCCGCTCTGCGGTAACGGCGCTGCCGGCTAGCGGGGCTTCGTCAGCGGTAGCGGCGGCGGGCCGACTGCCGGAACCGCTGCCGCGGCGAGTCGGCCGGGTCGAGTGTGTCGGACAGATCGCGGCTGACCTGCCGGGCCGCCCGCTGCGGGACAGCCGAGCCCGGCACCGCCGGGTCGCCCGGCGGTCCCGGGGCCAGCTCGGGGCGCCGCCCGCCGGCGGCCAGCGCCCCGGCCACCAGGTCGTTGACCTTGACCATCCCGGCGACCGCCACCGGCAGCACCGGCACGGCCCACCAGGTCACCAGCTCGGCCAGCGCGAGCAGGACCCCGAGCGCGATCATCCCTTCGAAGAACAGGAAACACATCAGGCTGGACGGGCGGAGGTGCCGGAGCCGCAGGACGCGGGTGTAGAGCGGCCGGGCTTCGCGGCTCATCGGCCACCACCTCGGGTCGTCATCGGCCACCGCCCCGGGCCGCGGTTACCAGGACGACGGCTCGCTCCAGCGCGTACCCGCTGTCCTCGCCGCCACCCTTGACCGCGGCGTTGCACGCGGCCGCCACCTGCATCGCCTCGACCAGGCCCTCCGGCGACCAGCCGCGCGCCTGCCGCTGCCCCCGCTCCACCTTCCAAGGCGGCAGGCCGAGCCGGCCGGCGAGCTGGTACGCGGAGCCACGGCCGGCCGAGGCGACCCGGGCCACGGTGCGCACGCCGTCGGCCAGCGCGTCCGCGATCGGGACCACCGGGACGCCGACCTGCAACGCCCAGCGCAGCGCCTCCAGCGCACCGGCGGTGTCGCCGACCATCGCCGCGTCCGCCACCGTGAAGCCGCTGACCTCGGCCCGGCCGCGGTAGTAGCGCGCCACCGTCGCGGTGTCGAGCCGCCCGTCGGTGTCGGCCACCAGCTGCGAGCAGGCCGCGGCAAGCTCACGCAGGTCGCTCCCGACGGCGGCCAGCAGCGCCTCCGCCGCGTCGTCGCCGCACCGGCCGCCGAGCCGGCGGACCTCCCCGCGGACGAACTCCACCCGCTCCCGGTGCCGGGTGAGCTTCCCGGCCGGCACGACCGTGGCGCCCGCCTCCCGCAGCCCGTCGGCGAGCTGCTTGCCCTTGGCCCCGCCGGCGTGGACGACCACCAGCGTCACGTCCGGTTCCGGGGCGGCCGCGTAGGCCAGCAGCGCGGCGACCAGGTCCTTGCGGGCGTCCTGGCCGCGTCGCACGACCACCACCCGGGCCCCCCCGAACAGCGACGGGCTGAGCAGCTCGGCCACCTCCCCGCCCGACAGCGCGGCGGCCTCGAGGTCGCGCACCTCCACCTCCGGGTCAGCCGCTGTGCCCTCCGCTCGGACCGCCTGACCGCTCGGCTCCGCTGCGCTCCGCCTTGCTGACGGCCCTCGCTCGTTCGCTGCGCTCTCCCGGGCGGCCTCGACCGTGCCCGCCACCGCCCGCAGGGCCAGCAGCTCCTCCTCCCCGACGACCAGCACCACCCGATCCAGAGCCACCTGGCTATCGTCGCACGCGCCGCCGGTGGACTCGCGCCACCCGCAGGCGGGCTCCGCTGCGTTCCTGCGGGCGGGCCGGCCGGCCGCGGCTGCCGGCGGGGGCGGGTGACCACCGCCAGCGCGTCGTCGTGGCGGACCACGGCCAGGTCACCGTGGGTGTCGGTGCGCAGGACTCGGGTGCCGCCCCGCTCCAGCCGATCGAGCAACGCCGGGTCCGGGTGCCCGTGCCGGTTGCCGGCCCCGACCGGGACCAGCGCCACCGCCGGGTCGACCGCGGCCAGGAACGCGGGTTCCTGGTACGCGCTGCCGTGGTGGGCGATCTTGAGAACCTCGGCCCGCAGCTGGCCGGAGTCCAGCCGGTCGAGCAGGGCGCGCTGCAGCTCCTGCTCGGCGTCGCCGGTCAGCAGGATCCGCACGCCGTCGCGTTCGGCCCGCACCACCAGGGAGTTGTTGTTCGGGTCCGACCGGGTGCCGGAAAACCGGTGCGGCGGGCCGAGTACCGTCAGCGCCAGCTCACCGACCCGGTACGCCGAACCGGCCGGCGCGGCCAGGACCGGCGTCCGGCTCGCACTCGCGGCCCGGGTGACCTGGTCGTGCCCGGCGGCCGGTTCCGGCCAGTCCGGCGCCAGCACCGCCGCCACCCGGCGGTCCTGGAACACCCCCTCGACCCCGCCCACGTGGTCAGCGTGAAAGTGACTGATCACCAGCAGCGGAACCGATCGCACCCGCAGGTCGCGCAGGCACCGGTCGGCCTCGACCGGGTCCGGCCCGGTGTCCACCACCACCGCCTGGCCGGCCCCGACCGGGAGCACCAGCAGGTCGCCCTGGCCCACGGCACAGGCCGCCACCAGCATGCCCACGGGTGGCCAGCCACCGGCCACCATCCGCACCGGGACCGCCCCGGCCACCACCGCCACCGTGACCACGACGACCAGCACCCGCAGCCGCCGGTGCCGGAAGGCCACCAGTGCGGCCAAGGTCAGCGCCGTGAGCAGCAACGCCCCGGCCAGGCCGGCCGGCCACGGCAGCGCCGCGCCCGGGACCCGGGCTCCGTACCGCGCCACCAGCACCAGCCACCAGGCCGGCCAGCTGGCCAGCCAGGCCAGCAGCTCGGCGCCCGGCCGCCAGACCGGGGAGATCACCGCCGCCAGCACCCCCAGCACGGTGGCCGGCGCGACCGCCGGCGTGGCCACCAGGTTCGCCGCCACCGCGACCAGGCTGACCTGGCCGGACAGGCCGGCGATCACCGGCGCGACGGCCACCTGCGCCGCCGCCGGGATGGCCACCGCCTCCGCCGCCCCGCGAGGCACCCGCCGGCGCCGGAGCGCGTCCCGCCAGCGCGGCGCGAGCAGCAGCAGCCCGCCGGTGGCCAACACCGACATCGCCATCCCCGGGTCGCCGGCCAGCTGGGGATCGAGCACCACCAGGCCAGTGACCGTGGCGCCTAGCGCCGGCATGGCAGCCCGGGGCCGGCCGGATGCCAGCGCCATCAGCGCGATCGCGCCCATCGCCCCGGCCCGCAGGACCGACGGGTCGGCCCGGCACAGGACCACGAAGCCGGCCAGCGCGGCGGCGCACAGGCACACGGTGAGCGACCGCGGCGCCCGGGCGGCGCCGGCCAGCAGGGCCACGCAGCCCACGACGATCGCGACGTTCGCGCCACTGACCGCCACCAGGTGCGACAGCCCGGTCCGGTCGAAGTCGCTGGACAGGCTCGGGTCGAGCACACTGACGTCGCCGACCGCGAGCCCCGGCAGCAGGCCGCCGGGCTGGTCCGGCAGCGGGGCGCTGGCCGCCTGCAGCCCGGCCCGCAACGACCCGGCCGCCCGCTGCACCCAGGGCGGCTGGCCGAGCAGCTCGGGTGGATCGGCAGCGGACAGCACCGCCGCGGTCAGGTCGCCGCCGTCCGGCGGACCCAGCCGGCCGGTGGCCCGCACCCGCTGGCCGGGCAGCAGCCCCTGCCACTGCGGGTCGCCGCCGAACACCAGCACCCGGGCGCGCACCCGGACCGCCCGGGCGGCCGGGTCGGAGGCGGCCGCTATCCGGTGCAGCCAGGCGGGCACCAGCCAGGTCGGCGGGCGGCCGGCGTCCTGGCTCAGCTGGCGCGGATCCCGCCGGACGGTCAGCTCCACCGTCACCCGGGCTCGGTCGTGGGCCGGCTGCGCGACCGGGTCGGCGTCCCGAGCGGCCACCCGGGGTGCGGTCGCCAGACCGCCGCACGCCACCCCCAGCAGGATCGCCACCAGCACGGCCGCCCAGCCGGTCCGGCCGAGCCAGCGCCACGCCACCGCCGCCGCAAGCGACGCCGTCCCGGCCAGCGCCACCGCCGCCGGGGCGTGGAAATGCAGCGCGGCCAACGCGGACAGCCAGGTGGCCAGCGCCAGCGCCACCAGCCGCAGGTCCGGCAGCCGCAGGTCCGGCAACCGGTCGCCGGATGCGATCTGCACGACCGGGGACCTCGCCGGGAACGCGGTCACACCGTCACCAGATCTTCCAGCTCCGCGAACCGGACCTCACCAATCCCGGAGACCTCCCGCAGCTGCTCGACCGACGTGAACGGACCGTTCTCGGTGCGGTAGTCGACCACCCGCTGCGCCATCGCCGGCCCGATCCCAGGCAGGGTCTCCAGCTCCGCGATCGTGGCCGTGTTCAGGTTGACCTTTCCTCCTGGCCCGGGACCGACTGGCCCGGGACCGGGGGCTGCCGGGTCGCCGGCGGCTCCGGCCGGCGGCGGGATCCCGACCGCGATCAGCTCGCCGTCGACCACCTTCCGGGCCAGGTTCAGGTGATCCACGTCCGCGTCGGGCAGCAGGCCGCCCGCCGCCTCGATCGCGTCGGCGACCCGGGCGCCCGGCGGGAGCTCCACCAGACCGGGCTCGTGGACCTCGCCACTGACCGCCACCACCAGCTCGGCCGGCGCGGTCGGGCCGGCCACCGCCGGGGCGGCAGTGGCCGACTGCGCCAGCACCGGCTCCGGCCGGGGACGGGACCACCAGGCCAGCGCCGCCGCACCGAGCGCCACCACCGCCACCACCGCGACCAGTGCTCGCAGCCCCGGCCGCCCCGGGTCGAACACGCTGCCGGCCAGCCGCCCCAGCGCACCGCCGGAACCGGCCGACGGTGCCGGCTCCCGAGGCGCCGCCGCGGCGGGCGGTTCGGCGGGCGGTTCGGCGCCGGACGGGCGGGTCAGCCGCGCAAGCCGCTGCCGGGCGGTCTGGCGTGGGTTGCGGTCCTCGGACACAGCGCGACGGTAGGACGGCGCCGGTGCCCGTACCAGGGGGTCGGCCGGAGCTGTGGACAACCAGCTGCCCTGTGGACAACAACCTGATCATGCCCTGGATGTGGTACGGGCGCCGAGCTAGCCGATCCGGTGGATGACCACCCCGACCAGCCCGGGCCCGGCGTGCGCCGCGACCACCGCGCCCACCTCGGAGGTCCACTGTTGACGCAGCCGGCCCCCGAGCCGCTGGGCCAGCGTGGTGCTGATCTCACGTGCCCGCTCCGCGGCCACCAGGTGGTGCACGGCAACCTCCACCTCGGACTCCCCCGCCGCCTCGACCGCCAGGTCGACCAGCCGCCCCAGCGCCCGGGACGCGGTGCGCACCTTCTCCCGGGCGGCGATCGCCCCGTCGACCACGTGCAGGATCGGCTTGACCGACAGGGCGGTGCCGAGCAGCGCCGAGGCGGCGCTGATCCGGCCGCCCCGCCGGAGGAACTCCAGGGTGTCGACGTAGAAGAAGGTGTCGGTCGCCGCCACCGCCGCCCGCGCGGCCTGCGCCGCACCGGCCAGGTCAGCGCCGCCGGCGGCCGCGCCGGCGGCGGCCCGCACGCAGAAGCCGAGCCCCATCCCGGTCGACCGGGCATCGACGACCAGCACCCGGTCCGGGTCGACCTGCCCGGCCGCCAGGGTCGCCGCCTCGCGGGTGCCGGACAGCTCCGCGGACAGGTGCACCGAGACGACCCCGGTCGCGCCCGCGTCGAGCAGCTGCCGGTAGGTCCGGGCGAACCGCTCCGGTGCCGGCCGGGAGGTGGAGACGGCGACCCGGCGGGCGGTCAGGGCGGCAGCCACCTCCGCCGGACCCACCCGCTCCCCCTCGGCCCCCTCGACCCCGCCGATCGCGACGGTGAGCGGGACCGTGGTGATGTCTCCGGACAGCTCGGCGGGCAGGTAGGCGGTGGAGTCGGTCACAACGGCTACCGGCATGCCAGGCACCGTAACCCATCCCGCCCGCCGGCGGGCGCGGCGCCAGCGGAGCCCGCGGGCAAGCGCACGGGCCAGCTCGCCGGCTGGGGACCGGCCTCAGTCCAGCACTTCGGACACCTCGAACGGGGTGCCCTGCTGGCAGGTGGTGGCCATGTCCGCCCGCACCTGGCCACGCACCGTCACCGTGCTGCCGAGCTGGGCCGACTCGGCGGCCTGCCCGATCAGCAGGTAGTCCCCGGACTCGGTCCGCAACAGCCGGCAGCCGGCCTCGACCCCCGCGTACACCTGGCCGGACAGCGTGGTCTGTCCGGGCCTGTCGGTGGGCGGCGGCACCACGACGGGGGGTGACAACGGCGGCTGGCCCGGTGGCACCGGCTCGGTGGTCGGCGGCGCGGTGGTCGGCGGCGACGGGGAGGCCGGCGGGGTCGGAGTTCCGGGCGCCTCGGTCGACGGGCTCGGCTCGGGACCGCCGGATTCGCCCCCGCACGCACCGAGCAGTGCCGCCGCGAGAACCGCGGCGGTCGCGACGACGACGCTACGAGTGCGCATACCCTATCCGACGTGTGCGCAGGTGGGCTGGTTCCCGGACCGGTGACCGGCGGCTACTCGTAGCCGGGTGTTCCATCGACCGAACCAAGATTGTGACCGGACAGGGTCCAGCCCCGGACCGGATCGAGCCGAAGCTCCGTGTAGTGGCAGTTCGCCAGCACGGTCACCGTCCCGAACAGTTCGGCCGGCCAGCCGAGCAGGTCGAACATGCCGTACCGGGCGGCGCCGCCGTGGGTCGCCACCACCGTGGTGCCCCCCGGCGTCGCCTCGGCCGCCTCCCGCAGCGCCTCCCCGACCCGTTTCATCACATCGGCCGGGGGCTCGATGCCGTGCCCCAGGTCCTGGCGGCCGGCCCGCTGGCGGGCGCGGGCGTCCGGGAACCGCTGCGCGATCTCGGCCGAGGTGAGCCCCTCCCACTCGCCGTAGCACCGCTCCCGCAGCCGCGGGTCAGTGCGCACCGGCAGGCCGGTACGGGTGGCCAGCGGCGCGGCGGTATCGGTGGCCCGGTGCAGGTCGCTCGCGACGATCGCGTCCGGCGAGCGGGCCGCCAGCAGCGGCGCCGCCCGCTCGGCCTGCGCCCGGCCCCGCGCGTTCAGCGCCGAGTCGGTGTGCCCCTGCACCCGCTGCTGCTCGTTCCAGTCGGTGCTGCCGTGCCGCCAGAGGATCAGCGTGGTCACTCGCCGTGCCCCACCGGGTCCGAGGCGGCCTCCACCAGTGCCCGGTCGGTGAACTCGATGGTCGGGCAGTCCTTCCAGAGCCGGTCCAGCGCGTAGAACTCGCGGTCCTCCCGGTGCTGGACGTGCAGCACGATGTCCACGTAGTCGAGCAGCACCCAGCGCCCGGCGCGCTCGCCCTCCCGGCGCACCGGCTTGGCCGGCTCCGGGAGCGCCCGCAGCTTCTCCTCGACCGCCTCGACGATCGCGTTCACCTGCCGCTCGTTGGGTGCCGAGGCGAGCACGAACGCGTCGGTGATGACGAGCCGCTCCGCCACGTCGATGATCATTATCTCCTCGGCCTTCTTGTCGGCGGCCGCCTGCGCGGCGGTCAGCGCCAGCTCGCGGGCGCGCTCGGATGCGGGCACTCGCTCCCCTTTCTCTGGGACTGTTCGGGCCCCTCCAGCGTCTCACAACCAGGTGCCCGAGGACCTCCGGGTTCCGGCGCGGCCCATCTATCCGTTAAAGCGATACAAATGACGCTTTGTAATGTACTGCACGACTCCGTCCGGGACGAGATACCAGATCGGCTTGCCGACCGCCACCCGCGCCCGGCAGTCGGTCGACGAGATCGCCATCGCCGGGACCTGCACCAGGCTGACCGAGTCGGCTGGCAGGTGGGCGTCGGAGAGCGCGAAGCCGGGCCGGGTGACCCCGACGAAGTGCGCCAGCCCGAACACCTCGTCAGCGTCCTTCCAGGACAGGATCCGGCCCAGCGCGTCGGCACCGGTGATGAAGAACAGCTCCACCTCCCCGCCGTACGCGGACCGCAGGTCCCGCAGAGTGTCCACAGTGTAGGTCGGTCCGCCGCGGTCGATGTCCACCCGGCTCACCTGGAACCGCGGGTTGGAGGCGGTGGCGATCACGGTCATCAGGTAGCGGTCCTCGGCCGCGCTGGCCACGCTGCCCTTCTGCCACGGCTGGCCGGTCGGGACGAACACCACCTCCGCCAGGTCGAACCGGTCGGCAACCTCGCTGGCGGCGACCAGGTGCCCGTGGTGGACCGGGTCGAAGGTCCCGCCCATGATCCCAACCCGTCGCCGGGCGAGCCCGCCCGTGCCAGGCGCGCCCGCCTCCGTACCGGGCACGCCAGCCGCCGGGCCGGTCACGCCGGCCGCCGGGCGTCGGCCGGGTTCCGGGCGGCCAGCTCCCGGGCGGCCACCGCCCGGTGCAGGTCGTCGGTGGCGTCCACGATCTCGCGGCGCACGATCGGATGCAGGCCATCGTCGGCCAGCCGACAGTGCGCCGCCGCCAACGTCGCGGGCTCGACCGCCGAGCCGGGGTACGCGGCGCTGGTCACCTCGGCCAGCATCTGACCCGGCCGCCAGCGCGCGGTGGCGGCGATCTCGCCGAAGTAGCGGGCGACATAGGGCGCGGTCAGGGCCGGGTCCCCGGGATGCCAGAAACCCGCGGCGGCGGCGACCACGATCCGGTTGGAGTGCTCCCGGTCGGCGGTCACCAGCTCCCAGGCGCGCTGCTTGGCCGCCGGGTCCGGGCGGGCCGCCCGGCACCGGGTCGCCTCCTGCACTCCCCGGGCGGTCGGGTCCCGCCGCTGCTCGGCGGCGATCAGCGCCTCGTCGGCGGCGCCCAGCCCGGCCAGCTGGAGCAGGATCGCCCACCGCAGGTCCGGGTCGACCGGCAGCCCCGCCGGCGCCCCGCCGGACAGCCACCGCTGCAACCACGGCAGGTCATCCACACCGGCGCAGCGGACCAGGCCGCGAGCCGCCGCGAGCTGCGACCCGCTACCGGGCTCGGCCCGGTCCAGCACCGCCCGGCACACCTGCGCCAGCGCCGCGTACCCGGCCGGCCGCTCCGCCGGCGGCAGGTACCGGCCGATCACCGGGTCGAGCGTGCGGTCCAGCATGCTCTCGAACACGCCCGCCTCGGTCTCGGCCGGCAGGGCCGCCGCGGCCAGCCGTACGAACCGCCCGGCCGGCAGCTCGCCGTCCCGGCAGGCGTCCCACACGGTCGCCCACAGCACGGCCCGCGCCAACGGATCGGCCAGCCGCGGCAGCAGCCCGACCGGGTCCGGCCGGGCCGACAGGCGGACCTTGGCGTAGGTGAGGTCGCCGTCGTTCACCAGCACCAGCGCACCGTCCACACCGGCCAGTCCGGGAACCGTGGTCAGGTCTCCGTCGCGCTCCGGGTCGAGATCGACCGGCAGCCGGTCCCGGCGCACCAGTGCACCGTCCACAAGGTCGTAAACCCCCACCAGGACCCGGTGCGGCCGCAGGACCGGATGCCCGGGCGGCGCGGTCTGTCGCAGCCGCACCTGCCCCGCGGCCCCGTCCGAGTTGACCTCGGCGTGGAGGGTGTTGACCTGCGGCTCCCGCAGCCACACTCGGGACCACCCGGTCAGGTCCCGGCCGCTGGCCGCCGACAGCGCGGCCAGCAGGTCGTCCAGCGCCGCGTTCCGGTACGCGTGGGCGGCGAAGTACCGGCGCAGACCGGCCAGGAACGCCTCGTCGCCCACCCAGGCGACCAGCTGCCGAAGCACCGCGGACCCCTTCGCGTACGAGATGCCGTCGAAGTTGGCCAGCGCCGCGACCGTGTCGGGGACCTCGGCCGCCGCCACCGGATGCGTGGACGGGCGCTGGTCGGCCGCGTACCCGTGGGCCTTGCGGGAGACCGCGTAGGTGGTCCAGGCGGTTCGCCAGCGGGTCGCGTCGGCGACCACCCGCCAGCCCAGGTAGTCGGCGAACGACTCGTTCAGCCACAGGTCGTCCCACCATCGCATGGTGACCAGGTTGCCGAACCACATGTGCGCCATCTCGTGGGCCACCAGCACCGCCCGGCGCTCCCGCTCGTAGTCGGTGACCGCCCCCCGGAACACCAGCTCGTCCCGGACCAGCACGCAGCCGGGCAGCTCCATCGCCCCCCAGCTCAGCTCCGGCACGAACGCCTGGTCGTAGCTGCCGAACGGGTAGCGGATGCCGAACAGCTCGTGGTAATGGTCCAGGCAGGCGGCGGTCACCTCGAACAGCTCCGGCGCCTCCCGGTCCAGCTCCCCGGCGAGCGAGGCCCGCGCGTAGAGGCTGAGCGGGATCCCGTCGTGGGTGGTGTGGCGGTGGTGGTACGGCCCGGCCACCATCGCGATCAGGTAGGTGGCCAGCGGTGGGGTGGGCGCCAGCTCCCAGCGGCCCGGGGCGACCCGGGTGGCCGCACCGTTGCCACGGACCAGCCAGCTCGGGTCGGCGGTCACCCGGACCGTCACCGGCGCCTTCAGGTCGGGCTGGTCGAAGCAGGCCATGAACGCCGGTGCCTCGGTGATCGACGGCTGCGCGTACAGGTAGACCGCGCCGTCGACCGGGTCGACGAACCGGTGCATCCCCTCGCTGGCGTGCGAGAACGGGAAATCGGCCACCACCTCCAGCTGGTTCTGCGCCGGCAGGTCGGTCAGGTGGAGCCGGCCGTCGGCCAGCGCGGACGCAGCGAGCGCCGCGCCGTTGAGCCGGGCCGAGCGCAGCGCCAGCGGCCGCAGCTCGGCGAAGGTCGCGGCGCCGGAGGTCGCCGTGAACCGGATCGTGGTGGTGGAACGGAACGAGTCCGGCCCGCGGGTCAGGTCGAAGTCGATCTCGTACCCGTCGACGGTGAGCAGCGCGGCCCGCGCCCGCGCCTCCTGGATGGTGAGACTCGGCACGCCGTCCATCTTGCCCGACCGGCCAGCCGGCGGAGGCCGGCGGCCCCGTGGCCCGGTGCCGGTGTCACACCTCGCCGCTAACCTGCCGGCATGCGAATCATCGACCTGCCAAGGAGCGAGCGGCCCCGGGAGCGGCTGGCCGCGTCAGGAGCATCCGCACTGGCCGAGCGGGAGCTGCTCGCGGTCCTGCTCGGCACCGGTGGCGCTCGGGGTGTGGGGGCGCACGACCTGGCCGAGCGCCTGCTGGCCCGGTTCGGGTCGGTCGCCGCGCTCGCCCGCGCCCACCCGGCCGACCTGGCGGGGGTCAGCGGCATCGGCCCGGCCAAGGCCGCCGCGCTGGTGGCCGCGTTCGAGCTGGCGCGCCGGGGCACGGTGGTGGCCGACCGGCCGCTGGCGATCAACAACGCGCTCGACGTGGTGACCGCCGCCGGCCCGCTGCTGCGGGGGCGGGCCCGGGAGCGGCTGATCGTGGTGCTGTGCGACCACGCCAACCGGGTGCTCGGCTGCGACGTGATATCGGAGGGGTCGGCCGACCGGGCGCTGCTGCCGGTGCGGGAGGTGGTGGTGGCGGTGCTACGGCGCGACGGGAAGGCGTTCGCGCTCGCCCACAACCACCCAAGCGGCGACCCGACCCCGAGCGGCGAGGACATCGACGCAACCTGGCAGGTCCGGGAGGCGGCGGCCGCCGTCGGGCTGCGCTTCCTCGACCATGTGGTGGTGACCGATACGGACTGGCGGCGGGTGCTGGCCGGGCGCGAGTCGCCCCACTCCGCGCGGCTGCTGGGCGCCTCCCGGCGCGCCTACTACGCGCGGCGGCAACGGTAACCGCCGGGGCGGTGCTGGCCGGGAGCCGCCCGCCGTTGCTATCCTGGTCCGATGCGGACCGCGCCGGACCGGCTTGGTAGGTGGGCGCCCTGACGGGCGGCCACCGCATTCCGCATCCCGACATCACCGCGGCCGCCCCGTCCGGGCGGCCGCTTCGCGCATCCCGCGGCGTCCCGGACCCGGGCGGCTCCCGATCCACATCAGGAGCCTGACATGTTCCCCACGCCCACCGGCACCGCCGCGCCCGCCGCCACCAGCACCGCCGCCGCCCGCACCGGCCCGAGCCGGCCGGTGCGTCGACTGACCGGGCTGAAGCCCACCGGGCACCTGCATCTGGGCAGCCTGATCGGTGCCATCGCACCGATGGTTGCTGCCCAGACCGGCCCCGCGACCAGCTCGCTGGTAGCGGTGGTCGACCTGCACGCGCTGACCGTCGACCACCGGCCACACGAGGTGCGCGCACTCACGCTCGAGCAGGCGACCACACTGCTGGCCGCCGGCCTCGACCCGGACCGGACCACGCTGTTCGTCCAGTCCCACGTACCGGAGCACACCGAGCTGCACTACCTGCTCGAATGCCTGACCGGGTACGGAGATGCGCATCGGATGATCCAGTTCCGGGAACGGGCGGCGGCCGCCGGCAGCGGGCAGATCCGACTGAGCCTGCTCACCTATCCGGTGCTGATGGCCGCCGACATCCTGCTGCACAACGCGGACGAGGTACCGGTCGGCGACGATCAGGCCCAGCATCTCGAGCTCGCACGCGACCTCGCGACCCGGTTCAACACCCGGTACGGCGACACCTTCGCGATCCCGCGCGGCGTCCTGCCCCCGGTGGCTGCCCGGATCCGGGACCTCGCCGACCCGACCGCCAAGATGGGCAAGTCCACCGCGACCGCCGCCGGAACCCTGCGGCTGCTGGACCCACCGGATGTGCTGCGGGACAAGCTGCGCCGGGCGGTCACCGACCCGGATCGGACGGTCCGCTACGACCCGGCCGGCAAACCCGGGGTCTCCAACCTGCTGGAGATCCTGGCCGCCTGCACCGGAGCCGGTCCGGACCCCGCCTCGCTGGCCGCCGGCTTCCGCTCCTACCAGCAGCTCAAGGAGGCCACCGCCGAGGTCGTGATCGGGGTGCTGGCACCGATCCAGCGCCGCTACGTAGAGCTGGCGGCCGAGCCCGAACAGGTCCGGGAGGTGCTGGCCACCGGCGCCGCCCGGGCGCGCGAGCAGGCCGCGGTCACGGTGGCCAGGGCCCGCCGCGCGATCGGCCTGCTCCCCGCTGACTCATCGCCAAGCGCCCATCCGCGGTGCGACACGCCGGCGGAAGTCCATGATCGACCTTGGCGGGGCGGGCGGGCAGGGTCAGAGGGCGTCGTCGGGGTGGATCTCGCGGTGGTCCCGCGGGGTCATCAGGTGTACGCCGAGCACCCGTACCCCGTTTTCGGCGCAGACCTCGTGGGTCACCCGGAACCAGGTTCGGTCGACGTCGGTGATCGCACCGGTGCCGGGGCGGGTCAGGGCCACCAGGATCCCGCCGCCCTCGTCCCCCTCAGCCAGCGCAGAGGCGAATACCGACACGAAGTGCGCGCAGTCTTCCGCGTCGACGTCGTCCGGCACGTCGTCGACCGGGCAGTGCACCATGACCCGGTTCTCCGCGTCGCACAGGACGAACCGGACCCCCCGGTGACCGCGGTCGCCCGGATCCAGGGCGATCTCCAGGTGTTCCCGAATTGCTTCAGGCGTGTTCAGAACCGGAGTTTCGGTCATGAGCGGTCATCGTGCCACAGTGTTGCATCGTTCGCAGCCCCGTCACCATCCGGCGACGGCTGGTCATCCTCGCCGGTCGGAGCCGGGTCACCGGCATCCGGGTCACCGGTATCCGGGGCGTCCGTGGCGGGACGGCGGCGCCCCTTCCGGGCGGCCAGCCGCTCGGCGGCGTTGGGCCGTCGCCGCCCGCCGCCACCCGCGGTCGACCCCGGATCGGCCAGCCGCTCGTCCGTACCACGAACCGGTGAAACGTGGTCGATGCCGGCGTAGACGCTCGGTTGCCAGTCGAACTCCCGCCCACCGATCCGCACCGTGCTGCCCGGTTCGGCCCCGGATCGGGCAAGCGCCTGCTCCACCCCGAGCCGGGCCAGCCGGTCGGCCAGGTAGCCGACCGCCTCGTCGTTGTCGAAGTTCGTCTGCCGGACCCACCGCTCCGGCCGGGCGCCCCGCACCAGGAAGCTCCCGTCGGCGGCCGGTTCCACAGTGAACCCGGTCTCGTCCACCGGTCGGGGGCGCAGCACCGGGCCGGCGCCACCCGGTACCGGCCCGGCCACCGGCTCGGCCGCCCGGGCGGCGGCGACCAGCTCGGCCATCGCGAAGGCCAGCTCCCGCAGGCCCTCCCGGGTGGCGGCGCTCACCTCGTACGCGGTCAAACCGCGCTCGGCCAGGTCGGGCCGGACGATCTCCGCCAGGTCCCGGCCATCCGGGACGTCGATCTTGTTGAGGGCGACTAGTCGCGGCCGTTCCGCGAGACCTCCGTATGCGGCCAGCTCGGCCTCGATCGCGTCGATGTCCGCGACCGGGTCCCGGCCCGGCTCGGCGGTGGCGCAGTCCACCACGTGCACCAGCACCGCACACCGCTCGACGTGGCGAAGGAACTCCAGGCCCAGCCCCTTGCCGGTGGCGGCTCCCGGGATCAGGCCCGGCACATCCGCGACCGTGAACGTCTCGTCGCCCGCCCGGACCACCCCGAGGTTCGGCACCAGCGTGGTGAACGGGTAGTCGGCGATCTTCGGCCGGGCCGCCGAGAGCGTCGAGATCAGCGAGGACTTGCCAGCCGACGGGAACCCGACCAGCCCGACGTCGGCGACGCTCTTGAGCTCCAGCACCACCTCCCGCTGCTCGCCCGGCTCGCCCAGCTCCGCGAACCCGGGCGCCTTCCGGCGGGCGTTGGCCAGCGCCGCGTTGCCGCGACCGCCGCGCCCACCCCGGGCCACCGGGTACGCGGTGCCGGCGCCGACCAGGTCCGCCAGCAGCTCCCCGTCCGGGGTCTGAACGACCGTCCCGTCCGGAACCTTCAGCACCAGGTCGGCGCCGTTCGCACCGTGCCGGCGGGACCCGGCGCCGTGGGCACCGCCCGGCGCCGTCACATGCGGGCGGAAGTGAAGGTCCAGCAGCGTGTGCACGCCCGGGTCGACGACCAGCAGCACATCGCCGCCGCGCCCGCCGTTACCCCCGTCCGGGCCGCCAAGCGGCTTGAACTTCTCCCGGTGCACCGACACGCAGCCGTTGCCGCCGTTGCCGCCCCGGACCTGCAGGACCGCCCGGTCCACGAACGTGGCCATGTCAGGTGCCTCCCGGCGGGCCGAGCCGCCCCGGCGCCGGCGGCGGGTGAGGGCTAGACCTGCGGCGTGGTGATGCTGACCGTCTTGCGGCCACGCTTGCTGCCGAACGTGACGTGACCGGGGGCGAGCGCGAACAGCGTGTCGTCCCGCCCGCGGCCCACCAGGTCACCGGGGTGGAACTTGGTCCCCCGCTGCCGGACCAGGATCTCGCCGGCGTTCACGAGCTGCCCGCCGAAGCGCTTCACACCCAGCCGCTGGGCGTGCGAGTCGCGGCCGTTGCGGGAGCTGGACGCCCCCTTTTTGTGAGCCATCGAGGATGCCTACTTCCCGGTCGAGATCCCGGTCACCTTCACCCGGGTCAGCCGCTGCCGGTGACCCTGGCGCTTGTGATAGCCGGTCTTGTTCTTGAACTTGTGGATCCGGATCTTCGGACCCTTGCCGTGCGCCATCAGCTGGCCGGCGACCGCGACCTGGGCCAGCCGGGCCCGGTCGGTCACCACCTGCTCGCCGTCGACCAGCAGCACGGCGGGAAGCGTCACCTGGTCGCCGGGCTCGCCAGCGAGCTTCTCGACCTCGATCACGTCGCCCTGGGCGACCCGGTACTGCTTGCCGCCGGTCTTGACGATCGCGTACATGGCACGCGGCTCCCTGTCAGTGCTGGTGGAGATCGGGCGCCCGGGTCCCGCGACTGGACACGGGCTCTCTCAGAACGCGGCGCACGGCAGCGCGCCGCCCGTCAGGATACGCCATGCCCGCGGGCGCGCCCAACCCAGGGCGCCCGCGGGCATGGCCGGATGCAGTCAGTCGCAGCGCGCGCCGAGCGTCGTGACCGCCTCCTGGAAGGCGCTCAGGTCGTCCGGCTGACTGCCCGCGGCGAAGCTGTCCACCCAGGTCTCGACCGCGGCCGCGATGCCCTCCAGGGCCGCCCGCAGCTCGGCGTCCTCGGCGCCGGCCGCGAGGTCCCGGAAGCCCTGGGCGAACCGGTCGGCGGCATCCCGCAGCCGCGCGATCGCCGCCTCGAGTGCCGCCTGGTCGTCCCCCGCCAGCACCTCGTCCACATCTTCGGCCGCGGTGGCCACCTGGTCGAACGAGCCACCGTCCGCCTCCCCCAGGGCAGCGGCGCACACCTCGGCCGACCCGCTCGGGCCCGCCGGGCCGGAGCCGAGCGCGGCGCCGGCACCGGCTCCGGCGCCGAACCCGCACCGGTCCTCCAGCGGCTGCAGGGCGGTCTCGACATCGTCGAGGTTCGGCTCGGCACCGCCATCCCCCCAGCCGGCGCCGAACTCGACCACCGCGGTGGCGAGGTCCTCGAGCAGCCCGCGCAGCTCGCCGTCGGACGACTCGGCCGCCAGGTCACGCAGCTCACCACCCCACCGGTCGGCGGCCGAGCTGATCTCGGCCACGTTCTCCGGTGAGCCGTCCCACTCGGTGAGCGCGGTCTGCAACCCGGCGCCGAGCTCGGTCATCGCCTGCTCGACGGCGGCGCAGGTCTGCTCCGGGCTGGCCGTACCACCGCCGTCGCCGTCCTCGTCTCCGGAGTCGCCGCCGCAGCCCGCCACGGCCAGCAGGCCGGCGGCCATGGCGGCCAGCATCCAGCTGGATCGCATCGGCCCTACCTCCGTCCGGCCCGCCTCACCCGCAGAACTCGGCCACCCCGTCACCAGCGGCCTGGATCCCCTGCGGGTCGGGCACGTTACCGGACTCGACCTCGCCGGACAGGTTCTCGAGCTCGGTCGCGAAGGTCTCCAGCGCGGTCCGGAACTCGTCGTCGGCGGCGTCCTCCGCGGCCCCCCGGACCTCCGTGTTGACCTCGGTCACCAGGCTGTTGAGCTGCAGCACCGCCTCCGCGAGGGCGGCGTCGTCGTCCTGCCCGGCGGCCAGGCCAGCCTCCTGCATCGCCGAGGTCAGATCGGCCTCGAGCGGGTCGAGCGTGGCGTTCAGGTCCTCGCACAGCGCCTCGGTGCTCTGGCCGCCGCCGCCGTCGTCGTCATCTCCGCCGCCGCACGCGGTCACTGCGGTGAGCATCCCGGCAGCCAGCACGGCCGCGGCCAACTTGCGTCGCATGAGTCTGGTTCCTCCCTCGGTCGGACAATGCCCCAGGCAGCGTACGCGGTCGCCGCAAGCCTGATCAGCCGGCCGGCTGGCGTCCGGGGTCCCCGGTCCGGGACCGCGGCGGCCGGATCAGGGGCGGTGCCGACCACCCCGCCGGCGGAACCGGCGGAACACGCTGGTCAGCCCGGCGTCCTCGATATCCTCCGGCCGGAGCTCGGCCAGCGGGTCCGGCGCCTCGCCGCCCCGCCGGTCCGCGCTCCGTCGCCGCGGCACCGCCGCCCGCTCTGGACCGTCCGCCCGACCCGGCCCGGCCACGACCGGCGCACCACCGGCCGGACCGCCACCGGCCGGGCGGTCCTCCGGCTCCGGCGGCGCTACCTGCTCGTACCGGGACAGGTCGTAGCCCATCGTGTCGTCGTCCGGCTCGGCGATGGAGGTGGCGGCGGATCGGGCGCGCGGCTGGGCGGCCGCATCCGACGGCGCGGAGGCGGCCTTGCGGCCACCCCGGCGACGGCCGGCCGACGCCGACGCGACCTCCTTCACCTTGGCCGCGGCGCCGTTCGACTTCGGCTTGTCGCCGGCCGGCTCGGTGTGCACCACCACGCCGCGGCCCTTGCAGCACTCGCACGGCTCGCTGAACGCCTCGAGCAGGCCGGCGCCGACCCGCTTCCGGGTCATCTGGACCAGCCCCAGCGAGGTGATCTCCGTCACCTGGTGCTTGGTGCGGTCCCGGCCGAGGCACTCGGTGAGGCGGCGCAGAACCAGCTCCCGGTTGGACTCCAGGACCATGTCGATGAAGTCGATCACGATGATTCCGCCGAGGTCGCGCAACCGCAGCTGGCGGACGATCTCCTCGGCCGCCTCCAGGTTGTTGCGGGTGACCGTCTCCTCGAGGTTGCCTCCGGTGCCGGTGTACTTTCCGGTGTTGACGTCGATGACGGTCATCGCCTCGGTCCGGTCGAAGACCAGGTGCCCGCCGGAGGGCAGGAACACCTTCCGGTCCAGTCCCTTGAGGATCTGCTCGTCGATCCGGTGGGCCGCGAACGCGTCGGCGGTGCCGGTGTGCCGGCGCAGCCGGGCGACCAGGTCCGGGGAGACGTGGGACAGGTAGGCCTCCACTGTGTCGTAGGCGTCCTCGCCCTCGATGACCAGCTCCCGGAAGTCCTCGTTGAACAGGTCCCGGACCACCCGGACCACCAGGTCCGGCTCGGAGTAGAGCAGCGCCGGGGCGTGGTTGCTGGAAACTTTTGCCTGGATGTCCTCCCACTGCGACTGCAGCCGCTTCACGTCCCGGCCCAGCTCGTCGACGCTGGCGCTCTCGGCAGCGGTCCGCACGATCACCCCGGCGCCGTCGGGCACCAGGTTCTTGAGCACGTCCCGCAGCCGCCGCCGCTCGGTGTCGGGCAGCTTGCGGCTGATGCCGGACGCGTTGCCGTGAGGGGTGTAGACCAGGTGCCGCCCGGACAGCGCGATGTTGCTGGTCAGCCGGGCTCCCTTGTGCCCGACCGGGTCCTTGGTCACCTGCACCAGCACCGAGTCGCCGGAGCTGAGCGCCTGCTCGATCGAGCGGGCCTTGCCTTCCAGGCCGGACGCGTCCCAGTTGACCTCGCCAGCGTAGAGCACCGCGTTGCGCCCCCGACCGACGTCGACGAAGGCCGCCTCCATACTGGGCAGCACGTTCTGCACCCGGCCAAGGTAGACACTGCCGACCATCGACGTGCCACTGGCCCGGCTCACGTAGTGCTCGACCAGGACGTCGTCCTCCAGCACCCCGATCTGGGTGCGGGAGCTGGACTGCCGGATCACCATCACCCGGTCGACCGCCTCCCGGCGAGCCAGGAACTCCGACTCGGACAGGACCGGGGGTCGGGTGCGCCGCTGCTCGCGCCCGCCTCGCCGACGCTGCCGCTTGGCCTCCAGCCGGGTGGAGCCGGTCACTCCACGCACCTCGTCACCGGAGCGGCGCGGCTCCCGGACCTTTACGACGGTGTGGACGCCGTCCTCGGCGCCCGCCTCGGTGTCACCGCCGGAGCCGCGGCGGCGCCGCTTGCGCCGGCGGCGGGTCACGGTCCCGGCGTCGGGCTCCTGGTCAGCAACGGCACCGTCGCCGTCGTCCGGAGCGGACGCCTCGGCCTGCTCGGCGCTCTCGTCCTGGTCGGTCAGGTCCTGGGTACCCTTGCCGCGCCCCCGGCCCCGGCGCCCCCGCCGGCGCGCCCGCTGGCCGGCGGTCTCGTCCAAGTCGTCCGGCCCGGTGGCCTGGTCCACGCTCCCGGTCCCGGCCAGCTCGCCGGACTCCGGATCGGTCGCCGGCTCAGCAGCGACCGGCTCAGCCGAGCTGGCCCGGCGGGACCGGCGCCGCTTCCTGCCACCCTCGGCCGGCTCGGCCTCCACCGTCCCCACCGGCTCGGCCCCCGCCGGTTCGCGGGTGGCCCGGTCCCGGGACTCCCCGGCCGCCGGGGCCGGCGCCATGAACAGCACGGCCGGTGCCGGCGTGCGGCCCCCCGGCTGGTCGTCCGGGATGGGCGCGGTGGCCGGTGCCGGGGTCGCCGGCTCGGCACCGGAAGGCGCAGCCGCAGCTGGCGCGGCCACCGGCGAGTCGGCTGCCGGGGCCGGGGCGGCCGGGGCGGCCGCGGCTTTCCGCCGGGACCTGCTGGCCTTCTTCGGGGCGGGCGCGGCCGCCGCAGCGCCTGCATCCGTCGAGGCATTTGTCCCATTGGACGAAGACTCGCCGGAGTCAGTCGCTTTGATGGCCTTCCGGCGCTTGCGCACCGCCTTCGCCGGGACCGGGTCTGCCGGTCCGGTAGTGGATTCGGGTTGGTTGGTCGGGTCGGCGGCGGACGGTTCGGTGCTGCCGCCAGTCGGCTCGTGGTCGAGCATCCGGGCAATCTCCAGTTCCGGCTCCCCCGGGCGCGGGTAGATCGCAGCCACGCAGGGTCGCCCCAGTTGTGTCCGGTGGCACGCCTACCCAGCGATGGGCAAACGGCAACCGAAGTCGGGGTCCGATGAACGCCGGGCCGGCACCGCTGGGAGCTCAGTCACCACTCCCGGTCGGCATCCTGCCTCGATCCGCCTCCAACGGATCGACAATCTCCCCCTGCACGGTCAGCGGGCCTTGGGCCAGCCGGGTCGCCTTGGGCGGCACCGGCGGCTCCAGACCCGCCACCTCACGGAGGCCTGAAAGCACGTCATCGGGTCGGACGGACGGCGTCACCTGCCGTACGACACACTCCAGTATCGCACACGGTGCCCCGGTGACCTCGGAAGGTGCCGCCACCGGCTCCGGCACCGGCTCGACCACCCGGATCTGCGCCACCGCCGCCCGGGCGTCCAGAGTCCGGCGGCCCTGCTTGGTCAGTCGCTGCACCGGCACCCGCTCGGCGGCCTCGAAGCCGGCCACCGCCCGGCGCAGCATCGCCGGCTCCACCCCGGGCAGCTCGATCCGCCACCGGGAAGCCTCCATCCGGTCGGCGAGGCTGCCGCCGGAGCCTGCGACCACCGTGCTGACGGTCACCGCGTCCAGCACGTCCAGCCCGGGTGAGAGCGCGGCGTCTAGTGCCGCCGCCAGGGCCGCCGGGTCCATCGGGGCCTGCAGGCCCAGCTCCAGGTACTCCGCCTCGCTGGCGGCCCCGGTCGGCGCGGCACTCGCGTACGAGATCTTGGGGTGTGGGGTGAACCCCTGCGAGTACGCGACCGGGACGCCGGCCCGGCGCAGCGCCCGCTCGAACGCGCGGGCGAAGTCCCGGTGCGAGGTGAACCGCAGCGGCCCCCGCTTCGCGTACCGCACCCGGACCCGCTGCACCACCGGCGCCTGCCCGCCGGGCGGCTGCCGGCGGCTCATACCGGCGTGAGCGGCAGCAGCTTGCGGCCGGTCGGGCCGATCTGGATCTCGGTGTCCATCCCCGGGCACACCCCGCAGTCAAAGCACGGCGTCCACCGGCAGTCGTCCTGCTCCACCTCCGAGCGCGAGGCCTGCCAGTCCTGCCAGAGCCAGTCGGAGTCCAGGCCGGAGTCGAGGTGGTCCCACGGCATCACCTCGGTCTGGTCCCGCTCCCTGGTGGTGAACCAGTCCAGGTCCAGCCCGTACTCCGGCAGCACCTGCGCCGCGGCGGTGACCCACCGCTGGTACGAGAAGTGCTCGCTCCAGCCGTCGAACCGGGCGCCGTCCTGCCAGGCCCGCCGGATCACCGCGCCGACCCGCCGGTCGCCGCGCGAGAGCAGTCCCTCGATCAGCGACGGCTGCCCGTCGTGGTAGCGGTAGCCGATCGCCCGGCCGAGCGACCGGTCGGTGTTGATCTCCTGCTTCAGCAACGCCAGCCGGTGGTCGACCACCTCCGCCGGACACTGGCCGGCCCACTGGAACGGAGTGTGCGGCTTGGGCACGAACCCGCCGATCGAGACCGTGCACTTGATCTCCCGGGAGCCGGTGGCGGCCCGGCCGGCCCGGATCACCTCGTGCGCGAGCCGGGCGATCTGGCGCACGTCGTCGTCGGTCTCGGTCGGCAGCCCGCACATGAAGTAGAGCTTCACGTGCCGCCAGCCGCTGGTGTACGCGGTGACGACGGTGCGGATCAGGTCCTCCTCGGAGACCATCTTGTTGATCACCCGCCGGATCCGCTCCGAGCCGCCCTCCGGTGCGAAGGTGAGCCCGGTCCGGCGGCCGCCCCGGGACAGCTCCTGCGCCAGCTCCACGTTGAACGCGTCCACCCGGGTGGACGGCAGCGACAGTGACACGTTGCTGCCCTGGTACCGGTCGGCCAGCCCGGAGCACATGTCCCCGATCTCCGAGTGGTCGGCCGAGGACAGCGACAGCAGGCCGACCTCGGAGAACCCGGAGGCTTCCAGCCCGTTGGCCACCATCTGCCCGACCGTGGTGATCGACCGCTCCCGGACCGGGCGGGTGATCATGCCGGCCTGGCAGAACCGGCAGCCCCGGGTGCAGCCGCGGAAGATCTCGACCGCGTACCGCTCGTGCACGGTCTCGGCCAGCGGCACCAGTGGGCGCTTCGGGTACGGCCACTGGTCCAGGTCCATTGTGGTGCGCTTGTGCACCCGGAACGGGACGTCCGCCTGGTTCGGCACCACCCGCTGGATCCGCCCATCCGGCAGGTAGTCGACGTCGTAGAAGCGCGGCACGTAGACCGACTCGGTGCGGGCCAGCCGCAGCAGCAGCCCGTCCCGGCCATCCGGGCGGCCCTGCGCCTTCCAGTCCCGGACGATGCCGGTGATCTCGCGGACCGCCTCCTCGCCGTCCCCGAGCACCGCCGCGTCCAGGAACTCGGCGATCGGCTCCGGGTTGAAGGCGGCGTGCCCGCCGGCCACTACCAGCGGGTGCTCGCCGGTGCGGTCGGCGGCGGCCAGCGGGATGCCGGCCAGGTCCAGCGCGGACAGCAGGTTGGTGTAGCCCAGCTCGGTGGCGAACGAGACCCCGAGCAGGTCGAAGGCGCCGACCGGGCGGTGCGCGTCGACCGTGAACTGCGGCACCTGGTGCGCCCGCAGCAGCGCCTCCAGGTCCGGCCAGACCGCGTAGGTCCGCTCGGCCAGCACGTCCGGCAGCTCGTTGAGCACCTCGTAGAGGATCTGCACGCCCTGGTTGGGCAGCCCGACCTCGTACGCGTCCGGGTACATCAGCGCCCACCGCACCGCCGCCGCGTCCCAGTCCTTGACCTGCGCGCCCAGCTCGCCGCCCACGTACTGGATCGGCTTGCTCACCTGCGGCAGCAGTGGCTCCAGCCGCGGCCACACCGACTCGACCGGCATCGCACCTCCTCGTTGGCTCAGCCTCCCAGCGTACCGACCGGCGTACGCTCGTCCGGTGAGCACCGTGCCCCTCGCCGAGCGGCTGGCCGCCTGGCGGCACGCGTACCGCACCACCAACCCGCCGGAGGCCGGGGTGGTGGACGGGGTGACCCGGTGGCTGGTGGTCACCCGGGCCGGGGTGCTGCCGATGACCCTGGTCTCCGGAATGGTCGCCGCGCTGCTGGCGTGGGCGGCCGACCCACCGGTGGACTGGCTCAACCTCGCCCTGGCGGTGGTCGGGATCGTGGTCGCCCACCTGGCGAACAACCTGCTGAACGACCTGGCCGACACCGGCGCCGGCACGGACACCGCGGACTACCCGCGGGCGCTGTACGCGCCGCACCCGATCCTGTCCGGGCTGGTTACCCGGCGGCAGCTGGTCACCGCGATCGTGGTCTGCCAGCTGGTCGACCTGGCCATCATGATCACGCTGATCGTCCGGGTGGACTGGTGGATCGCCGGGTTCGCGCTGGCCGGGCTGTTCCTCTCCTGGGCGTACACCGCTCCCCCGGTCCGGCTGAAGCGGATCGGGCTGGGCGAGCTGGACGTGCTGCTGGTCTGGGGCCCGCTGATGGTCGGCGGGGTCTACTACGCCGGGACCGGCTCGCTGCCGTGGCAGGTGGTGGCCGCGGCGGCGGTGTACGCGCTGCTGCCGACCACCGTGCTGCTGGGCAAACACATCGACAAACTTCCGTACGACGCCCCGGCCGGCACCCGTACCCTGCCGGTGCTGCTGGGCGAGCGCCGCGCCAAGCTGCTCACACAGGCGGCGATGGTCGCCTACTACCTGGGAGTGGTGGTGCTGGTAGTGGTGCAGGCGGTCGGCTGGCCGGCGCTGCTGACCCTGCTGGCGCTACCGCTGCTAGTGCGCTCACTGCGGGCGTACGGGCGGCCGGTGCCGGACCAGCCGCCAGAGGGCTACCCGGTGTGGCCACTGTGGTGGGCGCCGATCGCGTTCGTCCACACCCGCCGCGCCGGGGCGTTGCTGCTGCTCGGGCTGCTCGCCTGGGCACTGTGGACCACCCTGCGGTGAGGCGCCGGCCGGCCTGACGAGCTGCGATGGTCGTCCCGGCAGCGGTTCAGGTGCGGGTGACCGACACCCGGACCGGGGCGCCGTCGCCGGCCTCGCCGGTGAATGCGGCGTCGCCGGCCGGGCCGAACGAGACCGACTCGGCCAGCACCTCGCCGGCCACGAACTCCTGGTGGGCGCGGACCGCCTCGACCACCTCCGGCGCCGCCTCGACCACCACGTCCACCCGGTCGGTGACCGCCTGGCCGGCCTCCCGGCGCGCCTGCTGGACCACCCGCACCACGTCCCGGGCCAGCCCCTCGGCGGCCAGCTCCGGGGTCACGGTCGTGTCCAGCACCACCACCCCGTCCGGGAGCGCGGCCGCGTGGCCGGCGTCGACGGCGACCATCCGCAGCTCGTACTCCCCCTCCTGGAGGGTGACGCCGGCCGCCACCGGCGCACCGTCCACCAGCGACCACTCCCCCGCCTTCACGGCCCGGATCACCTGCTGCACCACACCCCCGACCCGCGGGCCGAGCGCCCGGGGCACCACCGTCAGCACCTGCTCGCAGTACGCCGACACGTCGCTGGTGAACCGCACCTGCTTGACGTTCACCTCGTCGGCGACCAGGCTCGCGAACGGCTCCAGCCGCGCCGCCTCGGGGGTCGCCACGGTCAGCTCCGGCAGCGGCAGCCGCACTCGCAGTCCCCGGGTCTTGCGCACCGATAGCGCCGCCGAGCACACCTCCCGCACCGCGTCCATCGCGGCGACCAGCTCCGGGTCGTCCGGCAGGCCGGCCGGCTCCGGCCAGTCGGTCAGGTGCACCGAGCGGCCGCCGGTCAGCCCCCGCCAGATCTCCTCCACGGTCATCGGGGCCAGCGGCGCCATCACCCGGCACAGCGTCTCCAGCACCGCCGCCAGGGTGTCGAACGCCGCCCGGTCGCCGGCCCAGAACCGGTCCCGGGAACGGCGCACATACCAGTTGGTCAGGGCGTCCAGGTAGGAGCGGACCGACCCGCAGGCACCGGAGATGTCGTACCCGTCGAGCTGCCGGGTCACCGAGCGCACCAGCTCCCCGGTCTTGGCCAGCACGTACCGGTCCAGCAGGTGGGTGCTGGCGGAACCGGGGACCGCCTGGTAGCCCTCGGCGTTCGCGTACAACGAGAAGAAGTACCAGACGTTCCACAGTGGTAGCAGCACGTGCCGGACGGTGTCCCGCACCCCGGCGTCGGTCACCGACATGTCGCCGCCGCGCAGCACCGGTCCGGACATTAGGAACCAGCGCATCGCGTCGGCGCCGTACTGGTCAAACACGTAGTAGACGTCCGGGTAGTTGCGCAGGCTCTTGGACATCTTCCGGCCGTCGTCACCGAGCACGATCCCGTGCGCGATGCAGGTCCGGAACGCCGGCCGGTCGAACAGCGCGGTGGCCAGCACGTGCAGCGTGTAGAACCAGCCGCGGACCTGCGGGAGGTACTCGACGATGAAGTCGCCCGGATAGTGGTGCTCGAACCACTCGCGGTTCTCGAACGGGTAGTGCACCTGCGCGAACGGCATCGAGCCGGACTCGAACCAGCAGTCCAGCACCTCCGGCACCCGCCGCATGGTGGACCCGCCGGTCGGGTCGTCCGGGTTCGGCCGGGTCAGCTCGTCGACCCCGGGCCGGTGCAGGTCGCTGACCCGGACCCCGAAGTCCCGCTCCAGCTCGGCCAGCGACCCGTAGACGTCCACCCGCGGATAGGCCGGGTCGTCGGACTTCCAGACCGGGATCGGCGAGCCCCAGAAGCGGTTCCGGCTGATCGTCCAGTCCCGAGCGTTCGCCAGCCACTTGCCGAACGAGCCGTCCTTTACGTGGCCGGGGATCCAGGTGATCTGCTGGTTCAGCTCCGACATCCGGTCCCGGAACCGGGTAACCGCCACGAACCAGCTCGACAGAGCTTTGTAGACCAACGGCGTGTCGCACCGCCAGCAGTGCGGATAGGAGTGTACGTACGGCTCCTGCCGCAGCAGCACCCCCCGGTCCCGCAGCTCCCGCAACAGCGGCTGGTTCGCCTCGAAGACCTGCAGCCCCTCGAACCGGGGCGCCACCGACATGAACCGGGTCCGGTCGTCCACTGTCAGCACGGTCGGGATGCCGGCGGCGGTGCAGACGTTGTAGTCGTCCTCACCGTGGGACGGCGCCACCTGCACGATTCCGGTGCCGTCCTCGGTGGACACGAAGTCCCCGGCCAGGACTGTGAACGCGTTCGGCACGCCGGCCATCTGCTCGACCAAGAACTCGAACATCGGGGTGTACTTGCGACCCACCAGGTCGGCACCCTTCACCGTGCCGACCCGGGTGCCGGCGCCCAGCTCCGGCTCGTACGCGGCCAGCCGCGCCTCGGCCAGCAGGTAGCGGTGCCCGTCCAGCTCCACCACCGCGTAGTCCACGTCCGGGTGCACCACCAGCGCCACGTTCGGCACCAGGGTCCACGGCATCGTGGTCCAGGCCAGCGCCCGCTCACCTGTGTCGAGCTCGAACCAGACCGTCGCCGACGGGTCGGTCCGGTCCCGGTAGGTGTCCTCGTCCATCCGGGTCTCGGTGTTCGACAGTGGGGTCTCGCAGCGCCAGCAGTACGCGAGCACCCGGAACCCCTCGTAGATCAGCCCCTTCTGGTGGAGCGTCTGGAACGCCCACATGACGCTCTCCATGTAGTCCAGGTCGAGCGTCTTGTAGTCGTTCTGGAAGTCCACCCAGCGGGCCTGCCGGGTGACGTAGCGCTCCCAGTCCTGGGTGTAGGCGAGCACCGAGGTGCGGCAGGCTTGGTTGAACTTCTCCACTCCGAGGTCGAGGATCTCGGCCTTGGTGGTGATGCCGAGCTGCTTCTCGGCCTCCACCTCGGCCGGCAGGCCGTGACAGTCCCAGCCGAACCGGCGCTCCACCCGGCGACCCCGCATGGTCTGGTACCTCGGCACCAAATCCTTGACGTAGCCGGTGAACAGCGAGCCCCAGTGTGGCAGCCCGTTCGCGAACGGCGGCCCATCGTAGAACACGTACTCGTTCGTGCCGTTCACGCCGCCCGGGCGCTGTTCGACGCTCGCCTCGAAGGTCCGGTCGGCGGACCAGTAGTCCTGCACCCGGCGCTCGACCGCCGGCAGGTCCGGGCTGGCGGGCACGCCGTCGGCGGCCGGGTCGTGCAGTGGGTAAGCCATCGGTGGTCCCGCTCCTCGCTCGCTGCCCCTGCGGTGCTGGTGCTGCGAGGACGAGCGCGTCGCCACGCCCGCGGTACCACCTCGCTTGGCCGGGGCCTCGATCTCCCCGACCCGCTCGTCGGCCGGCTGTGACGGGCCGGACCCGTCCGGTTCTACTCGGACCCGGGGGTCCTTTCTTCCGGAGGCTCGCCGGTGATCGCCGGGTCGTCGCCTGTGCGACCCAGGATACCCACCGACCGTCCCCGGCGTCGATCGGGTTGTCGCCCAGGGATAATCCGGGGATGCCCGACTACGGCCACGACCTGTTGTTCGGCTGCTTCCTGCCGCCACTGGCCGAGCGCTCTGCCGAGGTGGTACGGCTGGCGCAACGCGCCGAGCGGGTCGGGCTGGACCTGGTCAGCATCCAGGACCACCCGTACCAGCCGGCGTTCCTGGACACCTGGACCCTGCTGTCGGTGATCGCGGCCCGGACCGAGCGGGTCCGGGTGCTCCCGAACGTCGCCAACCTGCCGCTGCGCCCGCCGGCCGTGCTCGCCCGGGCAGCAGCCAGCCTGGACCTGCTCAGCGGCGGGCGGGCGGAGCTGGGACTCGGGGCGGGCGGGTTCTGGGCGCCGATCGCCGGGATGGGCGGCCCGCGCCGGCAGCCGGCCGAGGCGGTCGCCGCGCTGGCCGAGGCGATCCACGTGATCCGATCACTGTGGACGCCCGGACGCGGGGTCCGGTTCGACGGCACCCACTACCGGCTGGCCGGCGCCAAGCCGGGCCCGCAGCCGGCTCATCCGATCGGTATCTGGCTGGGCGCCTACCGGCGGCGGATGCTGCAGCTGACCGGGCGGGCCGCCGACGGCTGGCTGCCGAGCGCGCCGTACGCGCCGCCCGAGGAGCTGGCGATGATGAACCGGACCATCGACGAGGCGGCCACCGGGGCCGGCCGGGATCCGGCGGCCGTCCGCCGGCTGTACAACCTGGCCGGGTCGTTCGGCACCGGCCGCGGCTTCCTGGACGGCCCGCCCGCCGCCTGGGCCGAGCAGCTGGCCGAGCTGGCGCTGACCGAGGGGATCAGCGGGTTCATCCAGATGGTTGACCTGGACGCCGGGTCGGAGCTGGACCGGTTCGCGGCCGAGGTCGCACCGGCGGTGCGCGAGCTGGTGGCCGCCGAGCGGGGTGGCACCGGGGAGCCTGGCAGGGGTTCCGGGCCGGAGCCGGGGTCCCCTCCTCAGCCCCGTCCCCCGGAACGGAACACGCTGGGGGTGGCACCGACCCCGCCACCGGCGCAGCGGCACAGCGCCGACCGGCCGTGGGACGAGTCGACTCGGCCGGAGCCGCCGGCGCCCGGACCGGACACCGGATACTCCGACCAGGGCCGGGCGGCCGGCCAGCACCTGGTCGACATCCACGACAATCTCCGGCAGGAGCTCGAGCAGCTCCGGGACCTGGTGCGGCAGGTCGGCGACGGGGAGCGGGACGCCGGGGCGGCCCGGTCCGCGCTGCACACGATGACGGTCCGGCAGAACCGGTGGACGCTCGGCGCGTACTGCGAGGGCTACTGCCGGATCGTCACCGCCCACCACACGCTGGAGGACGCGCAGATGTTCCCGCAGCTGCGGCAGGCAGACCACCGGCTCGGCCCGGTGGTGGACCGGCTGGCCGAGGAGCACGAGGTGATCGCCGGGGTGGTGGAGCAGGTCGACGCCGCACTGGTGGCGATGGTCGGCGGCACCGGCCGGGTGGCGCAGCTGCGGGCGGCGGTGGATCTGCTCGCCGACACGCTGCTGTCCCACCTGTCGTACGAGGAGCGGGTCCTGGTCAAGCCGCTGGCGCGCCTGTCAGCGGGTTGACCCACCACCCCGGTACGGGTCGACCATCGGCTTGCGGACCGCGTCCATCGCGGCCAGGTGGGTCTCCCGCGCCACCCCGTCGATCAGGTACACCCGGGTCGCGGCGTTGCCACGCGCCCGCACCAGCCCGGCCCGGACCAGCGCCTGGACGTCCCGGATCGCCTGGTCCCGGGTGAGGTCCTCGTCGGCCTGGTAGGTGGTCCGGCGCAGCTCGCCGACCGCGGCGGCGTAGAGCGCGCTGACCACCCGCTCCGGCAGCCCCCGCTGCACCGCCAGCTCCTCCATCTCCCGCCA
>WHTQ01000210.1 GCA_009377645.1 Micromonosporaceae bacterium
CCCGCTGGAGGAACCCGGCACCTACACGGTGGTGTTCCGGATCATCTCCGGCGACGGCCACCCGGTCGAGTCCCGCTTCTCGTTCGACTACAAACCTGCACCTGCCCCGTCGCCGACCGCGACCGAACCCGCGGCACCTCCAACGGAGCCCACTCCGACCGCCGAACCGACGGCCAAGCCGTCGCCTCCCGAAACGGCGACCGAGGCCCCCGCGCCGGCCGACGGCCCGAGCCGACCTGCGGCGTCGGCCGACGTCGACCTGGAGGACGCTGGGCCGGGCACCGCCGCCGGGCTGTGGGCGTCGCGGCTGGTCAACTACCTGCCGCTGACCGCCGTGGTCGGGCTGCTGCTCGCTGCCGCGGTGCTGCTCGTCGCCGGCGACAGGCTGTCGGACCGCCAGCGCCGCGCCGCCCGGCTGGCCGCCGGCGCCAGCGGACTGTGGGCGCTATCGGCGGTCGCTCTGTTCGGCTTCGGGCTGTCCACCGCGGCCGCCCGGCCGCTGCCCGATGCGCTCAGCGGCGACCTGCCCGCCCGGTTCGTCGCCACCCGGTTCGGCTACACCGCCCTGGCACAAGCCGGCGTCGCCCTCGCCGCCTCGGCGCTGGCGATGCAGGCCCGCTCCCGCCGGGGATACTCGCCGCCTTGGCGGCCGCCGCCGTCGGCGGGTTCGCGCCCGCCTGGTGAGGCCACGCCGGCACCGCCCCCCTGCCAGCGGTCGCGCTCACCAGCGACTGGGCGCACGTGCTCGCCGTGACCGCCTGGGTGGGTGGGCTGGCCGTCCTCGTGCTCGGCGCAACCGCAGCCGAGGACGACTTGGCCACCCCGGCGGGGCGCTTCAGCCGCATCGCCGGTTGGGCCATCGTCGTCGTGCTGGCCACCGGCACGATCAACGCCCTGCTGCACGTCGACGCCCCCGACCAGCTGTGGACCACCACCTGGGGCCGGCTGGTGCTGGCCAAGCTCGCGCTGTTCGCCGGCATCGCCTGGCTCGGCTGGCGCAACCGCACTCGGCTGCTGCCACGCCTGACCGGCGCCCGCAAGGCCTTCCGGACCATGGCCCTGGCCGAGGTCGCACTCATGATCGTCGCGTTCGGCACCGCCACCGGCCTTGCGTCCAGCATCCCCGCCGACGCCGAGGCTGCCGCCCGCATCCAGTCGGTCGTCACCG
>WHTQ01000061.1 GCA_009377645.1 Micromonosporaceae bacterium
CGGGGTGGAGCTGCTGCGCACCTACCAGCTCAACTTCGGCGGGAACATGGACTTCATGAACATGCTGGAGCGCACCCGGCTGGTCTCGAAGAAGCTCTCCAAGACCCAGTCCGTGACCTCCCAGATCCCGCACGAGATGAACGCGCACGACGTGCACATCGGGCCGGCCGACCACGTGCCGTGGCTGGACGACCGGAAGTTGGCCTACATTCGGCTGGAGGGCCGCACCTTCGGGGACGTGCCGCTGAACGCCGAGCTGAAGCTGGAGGTGTGGGACTCCCCGAACTCGGCCGGCGTGATCATCGACGCGGTGCGCGCCGCGAAGATCGCCAAGGACCGGGGGCTCGCCGGGCCGGTGCTCGCCCCGTCCGCGTACTTCATGAAGTCGCCGCCCCGGCAGTTCTCGGATCATGACGCTCGGGAGGCCGTGGAGGCCTTCATCAAGGGTGAGTGACGGCCGTCACTGTCGCTCCCGCGCCCGGCCGGGGACAAGCCGCTGACCGGGTGCGGTTCATCACAACGGATGATGCCGTCCTCCACCGTTACCCCGAGTGATGGCGGCGAAACGATGACTGGACTGAACCGCTCCTCAGTCTCATAGTGAGGGCTATGGGCAAGACGTTCGTCCTTGACCGGGTGGTGGCCGACCTGGCCCGCGGGTTCACCCACCCAGCCATCCAGCGGTTGAGCAGCCTCGTCGCCGCGTACCCCAACGACCTCGACCTGCGACGGCGGCTGGCGGCCGCGCACCGGCGGGTCGGCAACCGGATCCAGGCCGGCCGGTGGGACTACCTGACCATCGGAGCGGACACCGACGACACCCGCGCCTTCGAGCGGGCCTTCCCGTCGGCGGCGACCCGGCTACGCGAGGTGCGGTGGCCACACCAGGCCGGCCAGGCGGCCACCGCGTACGCCCGGAACCGGCTCGCGAAGCTGATCGCGGCGGCCGAGGCCGAGCGCCCCGCCGCGGCCGAACGCCCCGCCGGGTCCGCCACGGCGCCGGCTGGACTGCGCTCGCGGACCCGGCGGTGGCGACGGCCCGGCAGACCGGGGGGCTCCGCTGGCATCGTCCTCGCCGTCGCCACCTTGGCGGCGGCGTCACTCGTTGTGGTGGGCATCGTCACGGTCATGCAGTGGATCGTCCAATAGGGTCCGTTACCGTTTTGTTATCTGCTTCCATGCGAGTACGGGTGGCGACCCGCACCCGTTCTCGCCGATGATCGGAGCGTGGCGAAGGCGGATGTGCTGGCACGGGTCAAACAGGACCTCGCCCTGGGCCACACCTACACCGCCACCCAGCGGCTGCGGACGCTGGTCGCGATCGAGCCGGACGACCTGGAGCTCCGGCATATGCTCGCGACCGTCTATCGGCAGACCGGCAACCTGGTCGAGTCCGGTCGATGGGGTTTCCTGACCAGCGAGGTCTCCGAGGACGAGCTGGTCGCGTTCGAGCGGGCCAACCCGGACCCCTGGCTGCGGTTGCGGATGCTGCGGTGGGACGACCCGGTGACCGGGCTGGCCGACGAGGCGGCCCGGTCCCGGCTGGCGGAGCTGGCGTCCGCCGCCGCACAGGCCGGCCCGCCCTCGGCGTACCAGGGTCCGCTGGCCCCCACCCGGCGGTCCGGCCGATTCGGCCGCGGCTCCGCCATCCCCTGCCTGTTCGTGGTGATCGCGCTGGGCGGTCTCGGCTCGCTCGCCACGATCGGCGTGATCCGGATCGTGACCTGGATCATCGGCTCCTAGAAGGCCGCTGAGTTCCGGCCGCCGGTGGGGCGACTCCGGCCGCCGGTGGGGTGGCTCCGGCCGCCGGGTGCGGTGGTGCGGCACCGCTATCCTCGACGGCAGGGGAGGAAGGGCGGCGGCGATGGACGCGGTGACCGTGCTGTTCCTGGCCATCGGTGGCCTGGGGGTGCTGCTGCTGGCGATGTCCCTGCTCGGCGTCGAGCTGTTCGATCTGGACGGTCTGATCCCGCTCGAGTCGGTGGCGGCGGGGCTGGCGATGTTCGGCTTCACCGCCGCGATCGCCAGCGCCACCACCGACCTCCGGGGCGGGCTGGCGGTGCTGGCGGTGGCCGGCATCGGCGCGCTCGCGGCGCTGCCGGCCGGGTGGCTGGCGCTGCGGCTCAGCCGGGCCGCCCAGCGGATGCCGACCGACGCCACCCCGTCCCGCGACGACCTGCTCGGCCAGCTGGGCGTGGTGGTCACCCCGATCCCGGCGTCCGGGTACGGCGAGGTCCGGGTCGCGCTTGGCGGGCAGCCGGTGAAGCTGAACGCGACCGCCGCCGAGCCGGTCCCGCTCGGCACCCAGGTCTTCGTGATCACCGCACCCAGCGAGACCAGCGTCTTCGTCGAGCCGGTTCCCAGCCACCCGGCTGGTCCGGCCAGCCACCCGGCTGGCCCGGACCGCTGACCCGCGCCCGCCCCAGTCGTGCAGTCTCCCCTCTGTCCGTAACGGACCTGACCCGAAGGAAGCCATGGAACCTCTCGTGATCGCGATCGGCGGCAGCGTGCTGCTGGTCTTCCTGCTCATCCTGTTCGTCGTCTCCCGGATCAAGGTGGCCGGCCCCAACCAGGCGTTCATCGTGACCGGGCGGAAGGGCCGGGCCACCCGCACCGCCGAGGGCGGCCAGATCCGGGACCTGTCCGGCCAGAAGGTGGTGATGGGCGCGTCGGTGTTCGTGCTGCCGGTGGTCCAGAAGCTGCACTCGCTGGACCTGTCCAGCCGGGGCATCCACGTCGAGATCAGTGGGGCGGTGAGCAAGCAGGGCATCCGCACCAACCTGCAGGGGGTGGCGATCGTCAAGGTCGGCGGCTCCGAGGACGCGATCCGGGCGTCCGGTCAGCGGTTCCTGCAGCAGCAGAAGGAGATCGACGAGTTCACCCGGGAGGTGCTGGCCGGGGCGCTGCGCTCGATCGTCGGCCGGCTCACCGTCGAGGAGATCATCCGGGACCGGGCGGCGTTCGCGTCGGCGGTGGCCGAGGAGGCCGAGCACTCGCTGACCAACCAGGGGCTGGTGCTGGACACCTTCCAGCTGCAGGACATCGTGGCCGAAGGCTCCTATCTGGACGATCTGGGCCGGCCGGAGGCGGCCCGGGTGCTCAAGGATGCCGCGATCGCCGAGGCCAAGGCCCGGCAGGCGGCCGAGAAGGAGCGGCTGCTGGCCGAGGAGTCGATCGCCGAGTCGCAGCGCAACCTGGAGATCAAGCAGGCGTCGATCCAGGCCGAGATCGACGCCGCCAAGGCCCAGTCGCAGGCGGCCGGCCCGCTCGCGAAGGCCGAGCGGGACCAGGCGATCCTGACCGAGCAGCACAAGGTCGCCGAGCGGACCGCCGAGCTGAAGGACCGGCAGCTGGACACCGAGATTCGCAAGCCGGCCGACGCCGCCCGCTACCAGGTGGAGCAGGAGGCGGAGGGGGCGCGCAACGCCGAGGTGTTCCGGGCCGACGCCGCCCGGCAGGCCACCATCGCCGCCGCCCAGGCGGAGGCGGAGCGGGCCCGGCTGACCGGTGAGGGCCAGCAGGCGCACCGGTCGGCGCTGGCCGAGGCGAACGCGGTCGAGGGCGCCAAGGAGGGCGAGGCCGAGCAGCTCCGCCGGACCGCGATCGCGGACGCGATCGAGCGGGAGGGCCAGGCCGAGGCGGCGGCCACCCTGGCGCGCGGCCAGGCCGAGGCGGAGGCGATGCGGCTCAAGGCCGAGGCGTTCGCGAAGTACGGCGAGGCGGCCGTGCTTGACCTGCTGGTCAAGGTGCTGCCGGAGGTGGTGGGTGCCGCCGCGGAGCCGATGAAGGCGATCGACAAGCTGACCGTCATCTCCACCGACGGCGCCTCCTCGCTGAGCAAGTCGGTGGCGACCAACGTGGCGCAGGGGCTGCAGCTCGGCAGCGACCTGACCGGCGTGGACCTGGCCGGGCTGCTGTCCCGGCTCGGCGAGCGGACCAAGGGCAACGGCGCCACCGACCAGCTGACCGCCTGACCGCCCCCTTGACCTGGTTGGGCGGGGGGCGATCATGTGTCCGGGAATATCCGGCATTCCCCCGCACAAGATCGCCCCCTACCCAACCAGGTCAAGGGGGCGGGAGGACCCCCTCGGCGCGGGCCCAGGCGACCAGCTCCGCCTCGGCCTCGTCCCGGGACAGCGGGCCGCGCTCCAGCCGGAGCTCCTTCAGGTGCCGCCACGCCTTGCCCACGACCGGGCCGGGCGGGACACCGAGCAGCGCCATGATGTCGTTGCCGTCCAGGTCCGGTCGCACCCGGGCCAGGTCCTCCTCGGCCTGCAGCCGGGCGATCCGCTCCTGGAGCGCGTCGTAGTCGGCCGCCAGCTGGGCCGCCTTGCGCCGGTTCCGGGTGGTGCAGTCCGACCGGGTCAGCTTGTGCAGCCGGGGCAGCAGCTCCCCGGCGTCGGTGACGTAGCGGCGCACCGCCGAGTCGGTCCACTCGCCCCGCCCGTACCCGTAGAAGCGCAGGTGCAGGGCGACCAGGTTGGACACCGCGGAGGTCACGTCCTTCGGGTAGCGCAGCGCCTTCATCCGGTGCCGGGTCAGCCGGGCGCCGACCACCTCGTGGTGGTGGAAGCTGACCCGACCGTCCGGCCCGGTCGCCTTGGTGGCCGGCTTCCCGACGTCGTGCAGCAGCGCCGCCATCCGCAGCACGAAGTCCGGCCCACCCTCCTCGTAGGAGATCGCGTTCCGGAGGACCGTGAGGGTGTGCTCGTACACGTCCTTGTGCTGGGCGTGCTCGTCGATCTCCAGCCGCAGCCCGGGCAGCTCCGGCAGGAACTGGTCGGTCAGCCCGGTGTCGACCAGCAGCCGCAGCCCGGCCACCGGGTCGGCGCCGCAGAGCAGCTTGGTCAGCTCCTCCCGGATCCGCTCCGCGGTGATCCGGGCCAGGTCGCCGGCGAGCTCGGCCATCGCCGCGCGCACCGCCGGGTCCACCGTGAACCGCAGCTGGGAGACGAACCGGGCCGCCCGCAGCATCCGCAGCGGGTCGTCGCCGAACGACTCCTGCGGGGTGCCCGGGGTCCGGAGCACCCGGCGGGCGAGGTCACCCAGCCCCCCGTACGGGTCGGTGAAGCGGTGCTCCGGCAGCGAGATCGCCATCGCGTTCACGGTGAAGTCCCGGCGCCGCAGGTCCTCCCGCAGGGTGGTGCCGTAGGCCACGGTGGGGTGGCGGCCGACCCGGTCGTACGCGTCGGCGCGGAACGTGGTGATCTCCAGCCGGAGCCCCCGCCGGGCCGCGCCGATCGTGCCGAACTCCCGACCGGTCTCCCAGGTGGCCTCGGCCCAGCCCTGCAGCACCTTCAGGGTCTGGTCCGGATGGGCGTCGGTGCAGAAGTCGAGGTCGTCGCCGAGCCGGCCGAGCAGGGCGTCCCGCACCGGGCCGCCGACCAGGTGCAGCTGGTGTCCGGCGGCGGTGAACCGGTGCGCCAGCTCGTCGGCGACCGGCCAGATCCGGACCAGCTCGGCGACGGCGCGGCGCTGGGCGGTGGTGAGCTCATCGGGCATAGCGGACCCAAGCTACCAGGCAGCCGGCTGCCCACTCGCCGCAATTCCCGCCGCCAGACCGGACTATGGTCGGGAGCATGCCGGGCCGGGTCTACCGCAGCGAGCACGCGCGCCGCACCGCACCGGCCGACCCGGGGGCGGCCCCCAGTCCCGCCCCGGAGGCACCGGCGGAGGAGCAGGGCAGCGCCGCCGGGCACAGCGCGGTGATGGCGCTCGGGAGCCTGGTGAGCCGGCTCACCGGGTTCCTCCGCACGGTGGTGATCGCGGCGGCGCTGGGTAGCACCGTGGTCGGCGACGCCTACACCACCGCGCAGTGGTTCCCGGGCATGGTGTACGAGCTGCTGCTGGGCGGGATCCTGACCAGCGTGCTGGTGCCCGTACTGGTCCGGGCCCGGAAGGCCGAGCCGGACCGGGGCGAGGCCTACACCCAGCGGCTGGTCACCCTGGCGGTGCTCGCGCTCGGGGCGACCGCGGTGCTGGCGGTGGCGGGTGCGCCGCTGCTGGTGTGGGTGTCCCGGACCGACGCACCCGGGCTGGTGACGGCGCTGTCGTACCTGATCCTCCCGACCATCTTCTTCTACGGCCTGGCCGGCGTGCTGACCGCGGTGCTCAACACCCGCGGCCACTTCGCGGCTCCGATGTGGGCGCCGATCCTGAACAACCTGGTGGTGATCGGCACCTTCGGCCTCTACCTGCTGGTCTACGGGGCGGAGCGGCTGACGCCGGAGCAGATGGACGCCGGCCGGATCGGGCTGATCGGCGGCGGCACGCTGCTCGGGATCGTGGTCCAGGCGGCCGGGCTGCTGCCGGCGCTGCGGCGGGTCGGGTTCCGGATGCGGTGGCGGTTCGACTTCGCCGCGTTGCGGCTGCGCGAGCTGGGCCGGCTCGGGGCGTGGATGTTCTGCTACGTCACGGTCAACCAGGTCTCGGTGCTGGTGGTGCTGTCGCTGATCAACGCGGGCGGCGCCGGGGCCGGTCTGCTGATCTTCAACCAGGTGTACCTGCTGCTGATGATGGCGCACGGGATCGTCGGGGTGTCGATCATCATGGCGTTGCTGCCGCGGATGAGCGCCGCCGCCGCGGACCGGCGGTACGAGGACCTGGTCGACGACCTGTCCAAGGGTGCCCGGATGGCGGCCGCGGTGCTCGCCCCGATCGCGGTGATGTACGTGGTGCTGGCGCTGCCGATCGCGACCACCCTGTTCCAGTGGGGAATCTTCGACGCGGACGCCTCCCGAGCGACCGCGCCGGTGCTGGTGATGGCCGGGCTGGCGCTGGTCCCGTTCTCGCTCAGCCAGCTGCTGATGTTCGCGTTCTACGCGCTGCCCGACACCAAGACCCCGGCGCTGGTGAACGTCGGGGCGGTAGGGCTGCGGATCGCCGTCCAGCTCGGAATCTTCCTGGCGTTCGCGGCCTCGGCGGTGGCGGCCGGGATGATGCTCGGCAACGGGATCTCGTACCTGGCCGCCGTGCTGCTGCTGGGCGTGCTGCTGCGCCGCCGGCTGGGGCCGCTCGGGCTGCGGCGGATCGGCAGCAGCCTCGGCCGGGTGGCGGTCGCCGCCGCCGGAGCGGCGGTGGCCGGGCTGCTGGTGCTGTGGCTGCTGCCCGGCGACGCCGAGCCGACCAAGCTCGGCGCCGCGGTGCAGCTGCTGGCCGGCGCGATGGCGGTCGGCGGGGTCTACCTCGGCCTGGCCGCGCTGCTGCGGATCAACGAGGTCAACGAGGTCCTGGCCCTGGTCCGCAGCAAGATCTTCCGCGGCTGACTGTGTGCCTGTTGCGGCTGATCATGACGTTCGGCACCTGATCCAGCGCCGGTCATGTCCCTAGGTTCATGATCAGCCGACGAGGGGCCGAAGACCACGGCGAACGGGGTCTGCTCCCGGCCCTGGCCGAGCGGGTTGTCGGCGAACGCCGCCGCCAGGGTGGCCGGCGGCAGCCCGGTGTCGTGGCCCAGCACGGTGCGCCCGAGGTCGTTGGCGTCGATGATGACTGCGCCGCGGTAGCGGGTGGCCAGGTCCGGGGGCAGGCCGGCGGCCCGGATCGCGGCGGAGACCTGGTGGGCTACGCCGGTGGGGTCGGCGGGGGCGAGCTTGGCGGAGACGTTCGCGGGGTAGGCGGAGTACTGGGTGGGGCCGTCGATCGCCGCCACCCGCGGTCCGGTGATCCGGTAGAACAGACCGCGCCGGCCGACCGCCTTGCCGGCGGCGGACACTGCGGAGGCGACCAGGATCCGGGACAGGCCCACCTCCTGGATCGCCAGCTGCATGGTGGTGGGGTCGCCGAGGCCGATCCCAAACGGGGTGCGGACCACGAACCGGGACAGCCGGCGGGCCCACCAGGACGGATTGATCTCCCAGGTGAAGAAGGACCGGCCCTGGGCGATCGCCACGACTTTTTCGCTGAGGTATAAGTACCAGCCGGCGTCGCCGCGGGTTAGGGCGGCGGACTGGGGTGGGGCGCCGGCAAGGGTGGTGAAGAAGGCGCCGGTACGGGCGGCGGCTAGCGCCGGGATGTCGTCGCCGGCCCCGACCAGGTCGACCTGCAGCGGGAACCGGGCCCAGCGACCGTCCGGGGTGACCAGCGGCTTGTCCGGGTTGGGCAGCCAGTCCGGCTTGGCGGGGGCGCTCGGATGCATCCCGGGGCGGCGCGGGTAGTGCGAGACGAAGGTGTTCGCGGGCGGGCGGGTGGGATCCCGGTCGATCATCTCGCGCAGCCACAGCTCCAGGTTGAGCAGCCGCCAGAACAGCATGGTCTCGGCGCGGTTCCGGCCGGCCAGGTAGCCGCGGAAAGCCTCGATGACGGCGGGCTGGTGGAAGTAGGGGCGGGCGGCGAACGACGGGGAGGTGAAGGTCTCGTGGACGAAGTTCTTCATCCGGGCGAACCAGGCCTCCTCGGGCGTGGTGAACCCGATCTTGTTGCGGCGGCGGCGGATCAGCGGCGGGAGCAGCCCGGCGGTGGCGTCCCGCAGCGCCCGCTTGTTCTGGCCGCGCTTGATGATGGCGGTGGCGTCGAGGCCCCAGAGCAGCCGGAGCAGGTCCGGGTCGAGGAACGGCACCCGGCCCTCGACCGAGAACCGCATAGTGTTCCGGTCCTCGTAGCGCAGCAGCGCCGGCAGGCTGTGCCGGAAGACGTCGTCGAGCAGCCGCCGCTTGAGGTCGTCGCGGACCACGTCGTGCCGTTCGCTGGCGTGGGCGGCCAGGAACTGGGGGGCGAGCAGGCTGGTGACCGGGATCGCCTGGCGGCGCCGGAGCCGGTCGGCCAGCTGGAACCGGCCCAGCCGCCAGAGTACGTCGGCGCTGCGGAGCAGCTCGGCGGCGAGTGCGAGCGGGCGGCGGGTGCGGCGCAGCTGCCGGAGGTGGACGAGGTGGTACGGGAGGTAGCCGGCCAGCATCTCGTCGGCGCCCTGGCCGTCCAGCATCACGGTGACGTGCGAGGCGGCCTGGCGCATCACGCAGTACTGCGCGTACGGGCCGGTCGAGATCACCGGTTCCTCCTAGGTCCGGACGAAGTCGGCCAGGTCGTCCAGGAACCGGTCCGGGTCCGGGTGGACCTTGTGGACAGACAGCCGGTGGGCGCAGCCCTCGGCCACCGCGTCCACGTACCGCTCCTCGTCGTTGCGCTCGCCCGGGAACACCGCCGAGAAGGTCTGCTGGACGGGGCCGACCGCGCCGGTCTCGGTGTCCCGCTCGCCGAGCAGCCGGTTGATGGTCGCCACCACGGTGGACGAGTCGAGCCCGCCGGACAGGGCGGTCCCGACCGGCACGTCGCTGACCAGCCGGCGCCGGATCGCCGACTGCACGGCCGCCGCCACCCGCCGCCGGGCGGCGGCGTCGTACGGCTCCGGGTCGGCGGCCCGCCACTCCAGCTCGTACCGCAGCCGGCTGTAGGTGTCGCGGCGGACCTGGCCGCCGGGGGAGATCACCGCGAGCTGGCCGGGCAGCAGCCGGGTGACTCGGTCGAAGAAGGTGTGCTCGGTGTCGTCGTGCACCCGGAAGCACAGATAACGGTAGATGGTGAGGTCGTCGGGCCGGCGCGGCACCACGCCGGCGGCCAGCACCGGGCGGATCTCGCTGGCGAACGCGACCCGGCCGGCCCCGTCGGCGGCCAGGTAGAGCGGCTTGATCCCGAACTGGTCCCGGGCCAGCGTCACCTCGCCGGTGGAGGTGTCCAGGATAGCCAGCGCGAACATACCGTTGAACCGGTCGAAGGCGGCGCTGCCCCACTGCGCCCAGGCGGCGAGCACCACCTCGGTGTCGCTGCGAGTGGCGAACCGGTGGCCCAGCCCGGCCAGCTCCTCCCGCAGCTGGCGGTAGTTGTAGACCTCGCCGTTGTAGACCAGCACGTAGCGGCCGTCGGCCGAGTGCATCGGCTGCTCGCCGCCCTCCCGGTCGATCACCGCCAGCCGCCGGTGGGCCAGCCCGACCCGCCCGCGTACGAACGTCCCTTCCCCGTCCGGCCCGCGGTGCGCCAGCTGCCGCGCCATCCGCCGCAGCACGGTTTCGTCGGCGGCGTCCGGTGCGAGGCCGACGTAACCGGCGATACCACACATTCGCACCACCTCCCTTCAGCCCGACTCTAGCTCGCATAAGCGAAAAAAGTGGGCAGAAAGGTGAGACGCCCTCAAACGATCATCCAGCGGATACCGTCCCGAGGTCCCGCCTCCGGTAGTTAACCGGAAGGTGTGTCGTGTTCGTGACCCGCCCGAGTTATGGTCAGTTGGGCGGAGGCGCGGGTTGCGGATACCGCCTACGCTGTGGGGCAGGACCTCCAGGGTCCGCCAACCCGTCGGTGCGGCTGCGAGGGAGGACGGGGTGACGCAGGTCGGCGAGGGTCGCGGCGCTGAGTACGGCGTCGGCGCACCCGCTGGCGGCGAGGTCCTCGCTGAGCGTTACCAGCTGGAGCAGCACGTCAACTCGGACAGCGCCGGCCGGCAGATCTGGCGCGGGGTGGACGTGATCCTGCGCCGGCAGGTGGCGATCGTGATCCGTTACCCGGGCGGGCCGGCCGCCGCGCAGATGCTGCAGACCGCGGTCGAGGCGAGCCGGATCGTGCACCCGAACCTGGTCGGCGTCTACGACGCGATCGACGAGCACCACCGGGCGTATGTGGTGCGCGAGTGGGTGGACGGGGCGTCCCTGCGCGACCACGTCGCGATGGGTCCGTTCGACGGCACCCGGGCGGTCGCGGTGGCGCACGCGGTCGCCGCCGGGGCGACCGCGGTGCACTCCACCGGGATGAGCCACGGCAACATCCACCCGGGCACGGTGCTGATCGGCCTGGACGGGCGGGTGGTGCTGGCCGACCCGCGGGCGGACGGCACCGCCCCGGTCGAGGAGGATGTCCGCGGCGTCGGCGCCCTGCTCTACTTCGCCCTCACCGGTTACTGGCCGCACGCCGAGGTGGCCGGGCCGACCAGCCTGCCGGACGCGATGCGGGACCGCACCGGCGCGCTCGCAACCCCGCGGCAGGTCCGTGCCGGCATCCCCGACCACCTCGACAACCTGACCATGGACCTGCTGGACCGGCGGCTGCCGGTGCCGGCGACCGAGGTGCTCACCGGCGAGCTGGCCCGGCTGGATGCCCAGCCCGAGCTGGCCTACGACCCGGGCGGGCCCGGCTACCCCGGCGGGTCCGGGTACGCCGACCCCGGGTACCCGGCCGCCGGCGGCTACCCGGACCCGGACCGCAGCAGCACCGGCCCGATCCGGTTCTCCCGCGACCCGACAACGGCCACCCCGAAGCCGTCCGGCCGCAAGATCGCGCTGGGGCTGAGCGGGCTGCTGGTGGCCGGGGTGGTCGGGCTGCTGGTCGGGCTGAACTGGCTCACCGGCTCGCCAGACCCGGACGAGGGCGGTCCGAGCGGGATCGCCGGCAACCCGACCACCGCCCCGCAGCCTTCCGTCGAGCCGACCGGGCAGCCGGGGCCGCTCGCGCTCACCGCCGACCAGGTACGGGTGGTCGACCCGCCGGACGGGAACCGGGCCGAGCTGGCCGACGTGGAGCTGGTGGTCGACGACGACCTGAGCACCGGCTGGCGCTCCGACCGCTACAACAGCGCCGACTGGGGGAGCATCAAGCCGGGCATGGGAATCCTGATCAACCTGGGCGAGCCCCGGCAGGTCAGCGCGGTCCGGGTGGAGCTGGCCACCGGCGGGGCCACCGCCGACCTGCGGGTCGGCGACCAGGACCCGGGCGACAACCGGGCCGGGGACGACCAGATCTACCAGACCTACCAGCCGCTGGGCGACCCGGTCAGCGGCGGCACCACGATCGTCTTCAGCGCCTTCGAACCCGACCAGACCTATCAATACCTAATGGTGTGGTTCAGCGAGCTGGCCCCGGACCCGGAGAACGCCGGCAAGTTCGGGGTAGAGGTGCAGCAGATCGCCGTCGAGGGGTATTGATGATAGCGGCGCGTTGTGGGCAACGTGGCGAGCCGCTTGCGCCGCCCCCGTCTGACCTCGCCGCCCCGGTAGGTCATTGCAAAGAGTCACTGATGATAGCGGCGCGTTGTGGGCAACGTGGCGAGCCGCTTGTGCCGCCCCCGTCTGACCTCGCTGCCCCGGTAGGTCGTTGCAAAGAGTCACTGACATGATTGACCGGCCCGGGGACCCCGACGGGCGCACCGACGAAGAGCTGCTGCGCGCCCACGCGGCCGGCGATCCGGACGCCTTCGGGGAGCTGTTCCGGCGGCACCGGGACCGGCTGTGGGCGGTGGCTCTGCGCACCCTCGCTGACCGGGAGGAGGCGGCCGACGCGCTGCAGGACGCGCTGCTGTCCGCGCACCGGGCGGCGGCCCGGTTCCGGGGCGACTCGGCGGTGACCACCTGGCTGCACCGGATCGTGGTCAACTCCTGTGTGGACCGGCTGCGCCGGCGCCGGTCCCAGCCGACCGTGCCGCTGCCGGAGGAGGAGTCCCCAGTCCGCGGGCCGGGCCGGTCGGTGACCCGCGAGCCGGTGGCGCCAGCCGTCGACCACGACACGGTGCTGGTGGTCCGGGAGGCGCTGGCGGCGCTGGCGGTCGAGCAGCGCACCGCGATCGTGCTGGTGGACCTGCAGGGCTACTCGGTGGCCGAGGCGGCGGAGATCCTGGAGGTGGCGGAGGGGACGGTCAAGAGCCGGTGCGCCCGCGGGCGGGCCCGGCTGGCGGTGCTGCTGGGGCACCTGCGCACCGGGTCCGGCCGGGCGCCGGACCCCACCGGGAACCTCGGCCGGGCCGGACACGTCCCATCAAGGTCGGGTCATGGGGCGCCGGAGGGGGGTGAGCGATGATCCACCGGGACGGCGCGGTCGACTGGGACCGGCTCGCCGACCATCTGGGCGGAGCGCTCGCCGGCACCCCCGAGGAGGCGGAGGTGGCAAACCTGGTCGCCACCGACCCGAGCTGGTCGCGGGCCGCCGCCGAGCTGTCCGAGGCGCTCGCCGCGGTCGTCGCCGACCTGCACGCGTTCCCGGCACCGCCGGCCCTGCCCGACGACGTCGCAGCGCGGCTGGACACCGCCCTGCGCGCGGCCGGCGACAGCCTGGCCAGCGACGAGGCGCCAGCCGAAGCGGCAGGGGCGGCAGGGGCGGGGGCGGTGCCCGGCCCCCGGGCCGGTGCCCCGGCACCGGACCACGCCACCACCGCCGGATCCCGCCGCTCGCCCGAGGGGTCCCGGCGCCCACCCGGCCACGCCGACGCCGAGCCGCGCCACCGGGCAACCGGGCCGCGCCGCCCGGGCGGCCGGCCACGCCGCCGCCGGCTGGCCCGGTGGGGAGGCGGCCTGGCCCTAGCCGCCGGCGCCGCCGCGTTCGCCGCCATCGGGATCTCCAGCCTGCTCCCGAGCAGCCCGACGCCGTTCGCCGGCGGCGGCAACGACAGCGGTGACGCCGGCGCCCCGGAGCAGACGGCCACCGCCGACCAGTCGCGGGTGGGGGCCGCCGAGCTTCCCGCGATCGTCGCCACCGGCACCGAGTACCAGCGGCCGACCGTCGGCGCCTCCGAGCCGCAGCTGCCCGCCGACGGCCCACTCGGGACCGGCACGCCGGAGATCGGCCCGGCCCAGGGCGAGCGGCCGATGGCGGAGCCACCGGAGGGCACCACCGGCACCGAGCGGGTTCCCGACGTGGTGCCACCCACCCTGGCCGGGATGTGGGTCGACCCGGCCGCCCGGAAGCAGTGTCTGGACCTGATCCGGGCTGCCCTGGGTCCGCCCCCGGTGACCGTCGACACGGTCGACTTCGCCCAGTTCGACGGCCAGGACGCGATCGTGGTCTGGGCAACCGCCACGGACGGCACCCGGGTGGTCTGGGTGTCCGGACCGGGCTGCGGCACCACCGGGGCCGGCACCGATCAGATCTACCAGGACCAGCTCAGCTGACACCCCCCGCCCCCGCGCGCCCCCGGCCGGGCGGGAATTCCTGATCCGTACCATGACGTTGCGGCTGGCGCAGGAACCGGTAGAAGGTTGGTGAAGTGCGATGGGCGAGGTCCGCAACCTGATCATCGTCGGTTCGGGTCCGGCCGGTTACACCGCGGCGCTGTACGCTGCCCGGGCCGACCTGCGCCCGCTGGTCCTCGAGGGGGTGCAGTCCGGTGGTGCCCTGATGACCACCACCGAGGTGGAGAACTTCCCCGGCTTCCCGGACGCGATCCTCGGCCCGGACCTGATGGACCAGCTGCGCAAGCAGGCCGAGCGGTTCGGGGCGGAGCTGCTCACCGAGGACGCCACCCGGGTCGACCTGACCGGCGAGATCAAGGGAGTCTACGTCGGCGAGACCGTTTACCGCGCCCGGGCGGTGATCCTGGCCACCGGGTCCGCCTGGCGGCCGCTGGGCGTGCCCGGCGAGCAGGAGCTGCTCGGCCACGGCGTCTCGTCCTGCGCCACCTGCGACGGGTTCTTCTTCCGGGACCAGCACATCGCGGTGGTCGGCGGGGGCGACTCGGCGATGGAGGAGGCTACCTTCCTGACCAAGTTCGCCGCGAGCGTCACAATCATCCACCGCCGGGACGAGTTCCGCGCCAGCAAGATCATGGCGGACCGGGCACTGTCCAACCCGCAGATCAAGGTGGAGTGGAACACGGTGGTCGAGGAGATCCTCGGCACCGACGGCTCGGTGTCCGGGGTCCGAGTCCGGGACGTCAACACCGGCGAGCAGCGCACGCTGGACGTGACCGGGGTGTTCGTCGCGATCGGCCACGACCCGCGCAGCGAGCTGTTCGCCGGCCAGGTAGACCTGGACGAGAACGGGTACGTACAGGCGGAGGCGCCCAGCACGCGTACCAAGCTGCCCGGGGTCTTCGCCTGCGGTGACCTGGTCGACCACACCTACCGGCAGGCGGTCACCGCCGCCGGCACCGGGTGCGCGGCCGCGCTGGACGCCGAACGCTACCTTGCCTCGCTGGAGAGGCAATAGCGAGACAGCTTCACAGGAGAACCAGTAAGGAGGAGGGGTACGTGGGAACCACTAAGGCGGTCACCGACGCCAGCTTCGCCGAAGACGTGCTGAAGTCCGACCGGCCGGTGCTGGTCGACTTCTGGGCCGAGTGGTGCCTGCCGTGCCGGAAGGTCTCGCCGCTGCTGGAGGAGATCGCGACCGAGATGTCCGGCCGGCTGGAGATCGTGAAGCTGAACGCGGACGAGAACCCGGAGACGGTCCGCACCTACCGGGTGATGTCGCTGCCGACGTTGACCATCTTCAAGGACGGCGAACCGGTCAAGTCGGTGGTCGGCGCCCGGCCCAAGGGTGAGCTGGTCCGGCTGATCGAGTCCGCCCTGTAGACCTCACGATGCGCACGATCCGGCACGGCGACACCGGGCCGGCGGTCACCGAGATCCGGGAGATCCTCGACTCGCTCGGCCTGCTCCCCGAGTGGCCGTCCGAGGTCTACGACGAACCGGTGGTGCGGGCGGTCCGGGCGTTCCAGCAGTCGCGCGGGCTCAGCGCCGACGGCGAGGTCACCGAGGAGACCTGGCGGGCGCTGTCCGCGGCCCGGTGGCGGCTGGGTGCGCGTACCCTGTTCCACTCCGTGCCCGACCCGCTGGCCGGCGAGGACGTCCGGACGCTGCAGGAGCGGCTGCTGGAGATGGGCTACGACGTGGGCCGGGCGGACGGGATCTACGAGGTCCGGACGGCCCGGGCGCTGGCCCAGTTCCAGCGGGAGGTCGGGCTCGCGCCGGACGGCTCGTGCGGGCCGCGCACGCTGCACGCGCTGCGCCAGCTCGGGCGCAAGGTGGTGGGCGGGCGGCCGCAGTGGCTGCGCGAGTCGGACCGGCTGCGCCATGCCGGGCCGGCGCTGCTGGGCAAGCGGGTGGTGGTCGACCCCGGTCGCGGCGGCACCGACCCGGGAGTGGTGGTGCCGGACGGGTCACGCCGGTGGACCGAGGCGGAGCTGACCTGGGACCTGGCCGCCCGGCTGGACGGCCGGCTCACCGCCGCCGGGGTGCGGGTGCACCTTACCCGGGGACCCCGGCTGGCCACCCCGATGCCGGACGCCGCCCGGGCGGAGCTTGCCAACGAGCTGAGTGCGGACCTGTTTATCTCACTGCACCTGGACCGGCACCGGACGCCGGACGCGGACGGGGTGGCCTCCTACCACTACGGCGACGCCAGCGGTGTGACCTCGACGGTCGGGGAGCGGCTGGCCGGGCTGGTCCAGCGGGAGATCGTGGCCCGCACCGGGATGCGCGACTGCCGCACCCACGCCAAGACCTGGGACCTGCTGCGGCTGACTCGGATGCCCGCGGTACGGGTGGACGTCGGTTACCTGACCTCGCCGGTCGACCGGGCGCGCCTGGCCGACCCGCGGTTTCGGGACACGGTGGTGGACGCCATCCTGGCCGCCGTGCAGCGGATCTACTACCCGGTCGAGGCCGACGTCGCGACCGGCTCGATCGACGTCCGTTCGCTACGGGCGGCGCTCGCCGCGCCCCGCCCCGGCTGAGGCCGGAACCCCGGACCCGGCGGCCCCGGCCACCGGAACCGCGTCGAGGAGCTGCTCCAGTGCGTGCTCCACCTCCGCCCGCCAGGCCCGGGCGGAGCGCAGCTCCAGCCGCAGCCGCGGGTAGCGCGGGTGTGGCCGGACGGTCTTGAAGCCGACCGCGACGAACAGCTCGGCCGGGGCGACACACCGGTCGGGTGCGCCGGTCTGGTCGGGTGCGCCGGTCCGGCCGGTGTGGCCGAACGCCTCCAGCGCGCGCACCCCGCGCCGGGCCAGGTCATGGGCGGCGGCCTGCACCAGCATCCGGCCCAGCCCGCGGCCGGCGTACCCGGGAGCCACGTGCGCGTTGGCCAGCAGGGCGGCGTCCGGGGAGGCCGGGGCGGTCGGGAAGGACCCGGCCCGGGGCAGGTAGCTCGGGGGCGCGTAGATCACGTAGCCGGCCGGTACGTCGTCGACGTAGGCCAGCTTGCCGCACCCGCCCCACTCCAGCAGGGTCTGGGAGACCCACGCCTCCTTCTCCAGTGCCGGGTCGGCGGCGCACGGGTCCGCCGCCTCCCGCGGTTCCAGCTCCCAGACGACGCACTCCCGGCACGGATGCGGCAGGTCAACCAGCGTGTCCAAGGTCAGGTTGACCAGCCGCCGCGACATCACACCCCCAACCGATCAGCGTACGCGGGGTGCAGCCGGGTCGCAGCCGAACCGCCCGGAACCGGTCAGCCGTCGTCGGGCACCAGCCCGGCCTCGACCGCCCGGACCGCCAGCTCGGTCCGGGAGGACACGCCCAGCTTCCGCATCACCGAACCCAGCTGGCCAGCCACCGTCCGCGGCGACTTGCCAAGGGTCTCGGCGATCTCCCGGTTGGTCTTACCCGCGAGCACCAGCCGCACCACCTCCAGCTCGCGCGGGGACGGTTCGCTGCCGTAGCCGCGCCGCCCGCCTCGCCACGGCTGGCGGACCTCCACTCCCGCCTCCCGGAGCCGGCGGGCCACCCGGCCGGCGTCCCCTTGCGCGCCGAGGTCGGACAGTCCCTGCCACACCTGCGACAGCAGCGCCAGCCCCGCCTCGGTCTGCCCGGCCGCGAGCCGGCAGCCGGCCTCCGCCTCCCGGGCCGCCAGCACCTCGTACGGGCGGGGGAGCCGATCCCAGGCGCGCGCCGCCCGCGCGTACGCCTCGGCGGCGGGACCGCCCCGCGCCTCGGTGAGCACCGCCCGGCAGGTGGCCAGCCCGGCGGCCGGGGCCGGGGCGTCCCGGTCGCCCAGGCCGTTCGCGTACGCGGTGACCAGGTCGGCGGCGGCGGCCAGCTGGCCGGCCGCGGCCAGCGCCGCCACCCGGGCCGGTGCGATGTCGGTGGCCCAGAACCAGATCCCCTTGCTGGTGACCGGCTGGATCGGCTCCTCGGTCACCCGCACCGCGTCGTCGACCCGGCCGTCGGCCAGCCACAGCCGCGCCAGCGCGGCCGCCGGGTCCAAAACATCCTCCACCGCGCCCAACCGGAGCGCCTCCTGGAGCGCGCGCTGCAGCTGGTCCTCCGCCTTCCGGCGCTCCCCGGCGGCGGCGTCCCGGCGGCCGGCCAGCCGCAGCCCGGTGAGCCGGATCATCGCCTCGACATCATCCGTCCCCAGCATGGCGGTCAGCTGCTCGGCCAGCTCGTCCCAGGCACCGGTGAGCCAGGCCAGCTCCGCCCGGGCGGCCAGGATCTTGTTGCTGAGCCGGGGGTAGCGCTCCGAGCCGACCAGCTCCGCGGCGTCCGCCAGCCGCTCCCGGGCGACGCCGTAGCGTCCCCAGAGGATCGCCGCGTACCCGAGGTTGATCTGGCTGCGGATCAGCAGCCGCTTCGGCTCTCCCTCGGTGGCCCCGGTCGGGATCTCGGCGGCCACCTGCCAGCCGGACTCCTCCCCGAGCTGGAGCAGCGCGGTAGCCCGGTCGGACGTGATCGCGATTCTGTCCACAACGGACAGTTTTGTCAGGTCGACCCGGGCGGCCCGCCGCAGCCACTCCCGGTGAACCGCCGCCGGCCATGGGCTCAGGATCGGCCAGCCGAGGTAGGTCATCGCCCGGGCCGCCTCGGCCGAGTCCTGCTCCAGGTGCGGGATCGCCCGTTCCAGCTCCGCGTACGCGGCGACGAAGTCCCCCTGCTGGGCGAGCAGCCGGCCGAGCGGGCTGCGAATCTCGGCCTGCTCGGCCGGGCTGAGCCGGACCGAGTCGAGGATCTTCCGGAGCGTGCCGACCACCCGGTGGTGGAGCTCGTCCACCGGCTCCCGCCGCACCAGCGCGTTCGCCGCGAGCTGGCGGGCCAGCCGGATCCGGGTCGCGCTGGGCAGCTCGGCGGAGGCGAGCAGCTCGTACAGCAGCACCGTGGCGGTCGTCCGGTCCCCGGAGGCGACCGCCCGGGCGGCGGCCAGCTCGGCGTAGCGGCACCAGGGTTCGACCGCACCGGCCTCCCGGAAGTGCCGGGTCAGCGGGACCACCGGCGGCGGGTCGAGCGACTCCAGCGCCTGGCCGGCCAGCAGGTGCAGCCGGCGCCGATCCGCGCCGGGCAGAGCCTCATAGACGACCTGGGCCATGAAGGCGTGCCGGAACGCCAGCCGGGACCGGTCGTCCTCCCGCAGCAGCCCGGAGCCGACCGCCTCGGTCAGCGCCGCCCGCTGACCGGCCTGACCCGCGACCGCCACCAGCACCTGCGGGTCGGTCGGCTCGGCCAGCACCGCGGCGGCCTGCAGCAGCTGCTGCGCCGGCCGGCTGAGCCGCTGCACCCGTTCCAGCACCGAGTCCCGCAGGGTCGGCGAGACCTGCAGGTCGGCCAGGCTCCGGCGGACCCACTCGCCGCGCCGCCGGATCAGGTCGGCGCGGTCTCCCAGCAGCCGGACCGACTCCTCGACGGCCAGCGGCAGCCCGCCGGTGCGCCGGTGCAGGAAGCCGGCGAACGCGACCGAGACCCGCTCGCCGCGCAGCATCGACGACACCATGCCGGCGGTGTCGGCCACGTCCAGCGGTGCCAGCGCGAGCCGCACCTGGCTGGTCCGGTCCGGCAGCCGGGACGGCAGCTCCAGGAGCAGCGAACCGGCCGGCAGCTCCGCCGGACGGTAGGTGATGACCATGCTGAGCGGCTCCCGGGCCGCCTCCCGAGCCTGCTGGGCGGCCAGGAAGGTCAGGAACTCCAGCGTCACCGCGTCCGCCCAGTGCACGTCCTCGACCACCAGCCCGGTCACCTGCAGCGCGCCGACCAGCTCGGCCAGCGCCCGGAACAGCCGGTGCCGGGCGGCCCGCGGGTCGTCCAGCGGCTCCGGCGCGGCCGGCAGGTCGGCCGCCCACTCCGGCAGCAGCGGGCGTAGCGACCCGGCCAGCGGGCTCAGTCGCAGCCCGGCCACCGCGGCCCGGGCCTGCCGGACCGCGTCCACGATCGGGCCCAGCGTGAGCGCCTCCCGGAACGGCGGGCACACCGCGACCAGCATCCGGTGCCGGTGACCGCCCGCGGACGCGAGAAACTCCCGCACCAGCCGGCTCTTGCCCGCGCCAGGCTCAGCCTCCACCAGCACCACCGCCGGAGGCTTCGACAGCGCCAGCCGGAGCGCCTCCACCTCACGCTCGCGCCCCACGAACGCGGGTGCCGAGATCTCCGACCGACGGAGGGGCTGACGATCACCCACCATTGTGTGCGTGACGGTACCACCGGCGGTTCTCGCCGGCCTCTTACCAACCAGTACGACGATCTTGGCGGCTAGTTCCGGCGGTGCCGCCCTTGGTAGCTACCATCGAGCGGACCGGCATGGTCCGACCGACGCCAGAGGGGAGCAGCCAGTGACCGGCTCCGGTACCACCCTGGACGACTACACCGACCGGTACGCGCAGCGGGTGCGGGGGATGACCGCCTCCGAGATCCGAGCCTTGTTCGCGGTCGCCAGTCGCCCCGAGGTGGTGTCGCTGGCCGGCGGCGCGCCGTACGTGTCCGCGCTGCCACTGGACGCGGTCGGGGAGATGCTCGGCCGGCTCGCGATCGACCACGGGGCGACCAGCCTGCAGTACGGGATCGGCCAGGGCACCCTGGCGCTGCGGGAGCGGATCTGCGAGGTGATGGCGCTGTCCGGCATCGGCGGCGAGCTGGGCGCCTCGCCGGAGGACGTGGTGGTGACCGTCGGCGGGCAGCAGGCGATCGACCTGCTAGCCCGGCTGTTCCTGGACCCCGGCGACGTGGTGCTCGCCGAGGGCCCGACATATGTCGGGGCGCTCGGCGCCTTCCAGGCCGCCCAGGCCCGGGTGGTACACGTCACGATGGACGACGACGGGCTGGTGCCGGAGGCGCTGGAGGCCGCGATCGCGGCGGTGGCGGCCGCCGGGCACCGGGCGAAGTTCCTCTACACCATCCCGACCTACCAGAACCCGACCGGCGTGACTCTGACCGAGCCGCGCCGGGAGCGGGTACTGGACATCTGCGAGCGAGCCGGCCTGCTGGTGGTGGAGGACGACCCGTACGGGCAGCTGGGGTTCGAGGGGGAGGCGCCGGCGCCGCTGCGGGCGCGCCGCCGGGACGGGGTCTTCTACCTGTCCACGTTCTCGAAGACCTTCGCGCCGGGGTTCCGGGTCGGCTGGGTGCTGGCCCCGCATGCGGTACGCGAGAAGCTGGTGATCGCCAGCGAGGCGCAGATCCTGTGCCCGAGCGCGTTCGCGCAGGCCGCCGTCACCGCGTACCTGTCGAGCATGCCGTGGCGGGAGCAGCTGAAGACGTACCGGGAGATCTACCGGGACCGGCGGGACGCGCTGCTGGACGCGCTGGCGGCGCAGATGCCGGAGGGGACCCGGTGGACCCGGCCGGGGGGCGGTTTGTTCGTCTGGGCCACCCTGCCGGGCGGGTTGGACGCCAAGGCGATGGTGCCCCGGGCGCTCGGGGCGCGGGTGGCCTACGTGCCCGGCACCGGCTTCTACGCCAACGGTGCGGGCACCGCCAACCTGCGGCTCAACTTCTCGTTCTCGGCGCCGGACCGGATCCGGGAGGGGGTCCGCCGGCTGGCCGGGGTGGTGGAGCAGGAGCTGGCGATGCGGTCGGTGTTCGGCGAGCTGCCGGCGTCCGCTTCCCGGGACGCGCCGGCCTCACTGCTGGACGTGGCCGAGACCGGGGTCCCGCCGACCGGCTCCGAGGAAGCCTGATGAATCTCCGGGTGCTGGTGCTGGCCGGCGGCCTGTCGCACGAGCGGGAGGTGTCCCTGAAGTCCGGCCGGCGGGTGTTCGACGCGCTGCGCACCGCCCGGATCGAGGTCGAGCTGCGGGACGCGGACCTGACCCTGCTGCCGGTGCTGGCCGACGACCCGCCGGACGCGGTGGTGATCGCGCTGCACGGCGCGACCGGGGAGGACGGGTCGTTGCGCGGGGTGCTCGACCTGTGCCGGGTGCCCTACGTCGGTGGTGACGCCCGGGCGGCCCGACTGGCCTGGGACAAGCCGTCGGCGAAGGCGGTGCTGCGGGAGCACGGGATCCCGACCCCGGACTGGGTGGCGCTGCCGCACGACCGGTTTTCGGAGCTGGGCGCGGTGGCGGTGCTGGACCGGATCGTGGCCCGGCTCGGCACGCCGCTGATGGTCAAGCCGGCGCAGGGCGGGTCGGGGCTGGGGGCGGCGGTGGTACGCGACCCGGACGGGCTGCCGGCGGCGATGGTCGGCTGTTTCTCTTACCACCCGACCGCGCTGGTGGAGCAGTTCGTCGCCGGCACCGATGTGGCGGTCTCGGTGGTGGACCTCGGGAACGGGCCACAGGCGCTGCCGGCGGTGGAGATCGTCCCGAACAGCGGGGTCTACGACTACGCAGCGCGCTACACGGCGGGGCTCACCACGTGGCACGCGCCGGCCCGGCTGGAGCCGAAGGTGGCCGACCGGGTGGCGGCGATCGCGCTCGACGCCCACCAGGCGCTCGGGCTACGGGACCTGTCCCGGGTGGACCTGATCGTGGACGGGGTGGGCGAGCCGCACGTCCTGGAGGTCACCGTGGCACCCGGGATGACCGAGACGTCACTGCTGCCGCTGGCGGTGCAGGCGGCCTCGCTCGACCTCGGCGAGGTCTTCGCGACGCTGGTCGCGCGGGCCGCCGGCCGAGCCCGGTAGGCGGCCTCCGGCAACGCGGACGACGGATGGGTCCGCTCCTTGAACTTGTCCAGCTGCCCGGCACGCCACGGGGCGGATACGGCCGGCCGGCCGGCCAGGTCAGTGCCGGTCGGCCGACGCGGTCTGCGGTCGCGGATCGCCCGCCTCGGGGGCGGGCGCGGGAACGGCCGCCTCCGGGGCGGTCACGGGGTCGGACGCCCTTGGGTCGGTCACGGGGTCGGATGCCTCCGGAGCGGTCATGGGGTCGGACGCCGGTGCCGGGTCAGAGTCGGGCGCCGGCTCCGGGTCCGGCTCCACCTCGGCCGCCACGTCGACCGTCTCGATCAGTTGCCCGAACGAGGACGGCGCCTTCCAGTCGATCCGCGGTGGCTTCGCCAGCGGCTCCCCGCCGAACTCGGCCAGCCACGCGGCGATCAGTGCCAGGTTCTCCCGCCACAGTCCTTCGGGGATCGCCGGCAGGATCTCGTCCCACAGCGTCAGGAACGTGCCGCGGAGCTGCAGCCGCCCGTACGGCCGCGCCATGAACCAGAGGTGCAGATGGGCCGCCCCGTCCCCCCAGCGGTTCACGTGGACCCGGGCGACTCCGTCCAGCGATCGGACGGCGCGTTCCAACCGGACCGTCATCACCCCGAGTTCGGCCGCGAGCATGTTCGGCAGATCGCCTAGGTCCAGATGCGACCGGGACTCCAGGATCAGCACCATCGGCAGTCCGCTGGGCCGGTCCATGCTGCGGACTCGCCAGTTCTCGTTCACCCAGATATACGCGTCATCCGGGGTCTGGCACTTGGAGCAGTCCGCCTGGTTCTCACCCTTGCGGGGCGGCTCCACGGAAACCGGCTCGTCGAGCGTCTTGACTCGTAGCTCGCCCTCGAACGGAAAAGAGGACCATTCGACGAACGGAGGGGGAGAGGTGTCAGGCACGACGATGAGAGTAGCGCACCGCCCACCATCCAGCGTCACCCGGAAGGCTCGTACGTCGGCCGAGCACGCGGCATGTTACCGGGTGTCCACAGGCCGACACCCCGTTCTACGCCTGGTTTCACGTGAAACGGCGGACCCTGTGGATAACTTCTGTGGACAGACTCTGCGCGATGCCATCTTCCGCACCGTGGCACTAGGCTGGCGTGGCGGGAACCGACGCCGGCGCTGATTGTTCAAGGGAGGCACGATGGGAGACCAACCTGGACCACCGGAGCCGGGCGACTCCATGACGCCCGTCCCGCCACTGGCGAGCCCGCCGGTCCGGGCTTCGGATGACGAGCGCCACCGCGTGGTCGAGTTGCTCGGAGAGCACGCCGCGGCCGGGCGGATCACGCTGGCGGAGCTGGAGGAGCGGGTCGGGCGGGCGTACGCGACAACCAGCCGCGCCGAGCTCGCCGAGCTGACCAGGGACCTTCCGGCTCTCACCGAGCAGGCCCAGCCGGCGACCCCGCGCCGCAAGGCGTCCCGCTGGCTGGTCGCGATCATGGGCGGCTCCACCCACCGGAACATGCGGCGCCTCACCGGTCGGGTCAACATCATCTCGGTGATGGGCAGTGACGATCTCGATCTCCGTGAGGTGGAGATCGAGGGCGGCGAGCTGGAGGTCAACGCGATCTCGCTGATGGGCGGCCCGACGATCTACGTTCCAGACACCGTCGAGGTGGAGCTGTCGGGTCCGGCGATCATGGGCGGTAACGACGAGCGTGGGAGCGGCCGTCGGCCGCGGCCGGGCGCGCCGGTGATCCGAGTCCGCTCCTTCGCCCTGATGGGCGGAGTCGACGTGTGGCGGTTGCCGGCCGAGACCAGAGGGCTGAGCCTGAAGGCCGCCCGCCGTTCCGCCAAGGCCCTCGAGCGAGGCATCGACTGACCTCCGGACGGCACGGCGCAACGCTGTAGACAGCCGGGCATCACGTCGCCGCGGTTTCACGTGAAACATGCGCTTGCGCGTCGACGGAGTCCGGCGGGGCGGCCCGGGCGAGCGGCCCGGGCGGCTGGTCAGTCTCGCAGCGACTGCTCAGCCCGTTCGACCCCGATCAGATCGACGATCCGCTCTAGGTCGTCGACGGTGGCGAACTCGATCGTGATCTTCCCTTTGCTCCGACCGAGGTCCACCTTCACCCGAGTGTCGAACCGGTCGGAGAGACGGCCAGCGAGGTCGGCGAGCGCCGGTGAGTGCGGCTTGGTCCGCCGCTTCGCCGGAGTCGGCTGGCCGGCCGGATCGCCCGCCAGCCTGAGGGCAACCGCTTCCTCGGTCGCCCGGACCGACATGCCCTCGGCGACCACCCGGTGCGCTAGCACGTCCTGCGAGTCCGGGTCCTCCAGTCCAAGCAGGGCCCGGGCATGACCGGCCGAGAGGACTCCAGCGGCGACCCGCCGCTGCACCGGCACCGGCAGGTTCAGCAGCCGGATCGTGTTGGAGATCTGCGGCCGGCTGCGGCCGATCCGGCGACCCAGCTCCTCGTGGGTGGCTCCGAACTCCTCCAGCAGTTGCTGGTACGCGGCGGCCTCTTCGAGCGGGTTCAGGTCGACCCGGTGGATGTTCTCCAGCAGTGCGTCCCGCAGCATCGCGTCGTCGCTGGTCTCCCGCACGATCGCCGGGATGGTCTCCCGGCCGATCGCCTGAGCGGCCCGCCACCGGCGCTCGCCCATCACCAGCTCGTACTTGTCGACCGCCAGCGGCCGTACCACGATCGGCTGCAGCAGCCCGACTTCCTGGATCGAGACCTTCAGCTCCTCCAGCGCGTCGTCGTCGAACTCCTGGCGCGGCTGCCGGGGGTTCGGCACGATCTCCACGACCGGCACCTCGATCAGGCGAACCCCGGGCACCGGCGCCAGGGCCGGCTCGTCGGCCGGGACCCGTGGCGGGTCGGTCACCGCGGAGCTGCTGGTCGGGATGAGAGCGCCGAGTCCTCGACCCAGCCCTCCGCGTGGACGGCTCTTCATGCTGCGTCTCCTAGCTTTGCGCCCCGCTCGGCGATCTCCAGGGCAGCCTCGAAGTAGCTCGTTGCCCCCCGCGATCCCGGATCGTATGTCAACACCGACTGCCCATAGCTGGGCGCCTCGGAGACACGCACGTTCCGCGGTATCACCGCCTGCAGAACTTTTTCCCCGAAATGGTTGCGCACATCCTGCTCCACCGCGTCGGCGAGCCGGGTGCGCCGGTCGTACATCGTGAGCAGGATCGTAGAGATCTCCAGCTCCGGGTTGAGGTGCGCCTGCACCATGTTGATGTTGCTGAGAAGCTGGTTCAGCCCCTCCAGGGCGTAGTACTCGCACTGGATCGGGATCAGAACCTCCTTCGCCGCCACCAGGGCGTTGACGGTCAACAGCCCGAGCGATGGTGGACAGTCGATGATCAGATAGTCGAACTCGCCCCGGTACGCGGCGATCGCGCGGGCCAGCCGCGACTCCCGCGCCACCACCGACACCAGCTCGATCTCGGCACCGGCCAGATCGATGGTGGCCGGCACACAGGTGAGGTTCGGTATCCCCTCGACCGGCTGGGCGACGTCGGCCAGCGCGACGGTGTCCACCAGGCAGTCGTAGACGTCCGGAACCCCGGCGTGGTGCAGAACGTTGAGACCGGTCGATGCGTTGCCCTGCGGGTCCAGATCGATCACGAGCACCCGGTTGCCGTGCAGGGCGAGCGCCACAGCGAGATTCACGGCGCTCGTGGTCTTGCCGACTCCGCCCTTCTGGTTGGCTACGCACATCACCCGAGAGCGGCCCGGTCGCGGCATGGTCACCGAGCCACTGGGGTTCAGGACCCGCACCGCCCGCTTGGCTTCCATGGCGAGCGGCGGGTCCTCGACGGACTCCGCGGCTGGCTCATCCGGCACCGGCAGCTCCGCGACATACCGCTCCGCCGGGGCCGGCTCGGACCTGGCCCTATCGCCGGCTCCGGATGCTTCCGAATCGCCATCCGGCCCCGGGCTACCACCGCCACCCATGGACGCCTGGCCGAGTGCCGCCCCACCCTCGCCGGAAGGATCCGCCGGGTCCCGGCTCCACTCCGGCATCGCGATCGGTGGCGGACCGGCCGGCACCGTCCCGGGAGCTGAGGACAGCGAGTCGTTCACATCACTGGTTTCACGTGGAACAGCGCCGGAGCCAGCGCCGTCGCCCATACCGTAGTCACGCACCGTCTCATCCCTACCCGCTGTGGATGCACCGCCGGAGTCGCCCGCGATGCGGGTTGACGCCGATCGGCATTTGGGCCGACCGGAGCTGGCGCCCGTCCGGCCGCCGACCCGCCGGCCGCACAGTGCACGCCCGGCAAGCCTACGGCCGTTGCCCCCACAAAGCCACGCCGGTTGGCCACCCCACCCCTCCACAGATCGTCGGGTTGCGGCTTTCGCCCTGGTACGCCCGCTCGCGGGCAACCCCCACGATCCTCGCTACCAGCCGACCGCACAACGACCGGCACGCCCTTGCCCCTGAAACCGCCATGAAACCTCGGTAAAGCCCGCGGCGTGCGCCATTGGCAGGCAACCGAACCGAGAGCGATCGCGGCCCCAACGGTGCCGGCAAGACGACGACCGTCCAGATCCTGTCTACGCTGATCGGCGCCGACTGTTCTCCACGGTGGACAACCTGGTCCTGACGGCCGGCCCGCGCGAAGATCGTTGTCGCCGCCGGTCCGGGGTCACCGGCGGCGGGGACCCCGGTGCCGGGAACGCGGACGCACCAGCTCCAGCTCCCGCTCCCGGCGGATCTCGACCACCGTGGTCGGCTCCGCCAGCACGCCGACTCCACAGGACCGGACCGCCGGATCGGCGCCGCCGAGCCGGTGGATCGCCGCCGCGTGCGTAGCGATCTCGTCCTCGACCGAGCTTCCCTTCAGCGCCAGCACCCGACCGGTCCCCACCGCCGCCAGCGGAAGGCACCAGGCAGCGAGCCGGTCCAGCGGCGCGAGCGCCCGGGCCGCCACCACGGCCGCCGGCTGGATCCGGCCGGCGCAGTCCTCCGCCCGGGACCGCACCACCGTCACCTGCCCGGTCAGCCCGAGCAGCGTCACCACCTCGGACAGGTACGCGGCCGCCCGCTCCTTCGCCTCGACCAGGGTCACCGCGAGGTCGGGGCGGGCCAGCGCGAGCGCGACTCCGGGTAGCCCGGCCCCGGAGCCGACATCGGTCACCGGCGTGTCCGGCGGGACCAGCTCCGCTACCACCGCGCAGTTGAGAAGGTGCCGCTCCCAGACCCGGGGCGCCTCCCGCGGGCCGATCAGCCCTCGCACGACCGCGTCGGTGGCGAGCGACCGAGCGTACTCCTCGGCCAGCGGCAGCCGCGCCCCGAACACCGCCGCCGCCGAGCCACCGTCCTGGCCGGCAGTCACTCCGGGCGGACCATGATCCGCCGGTTCGGTTCCTCGCCCTCCGACTCGCTCACGACCCCCTCGGTCGCGTTGATCACGTCGTGGACGCACTTGCGCTCGAACGCGGACATCGGGTCCAGCCGCACCGGCTGCCCGTGCTCCTTCACCCGTTCGATAGCGTTCCGGGCGACCGCGGCGAGCTCGTTGCGGCGGGTGGTGCGGTAGCCCCCGACGTCGAGCAGGAGCCGGCTCGGGTAGCCGGTCTGCCGGAACACCGCCAGCCGGGCCAGCTCCTGGATGGCTTCCAGGGTGGCGCCGCGCTGGCCGACCAGCGACTGCAGGTCCCCGCCGACCACCTCCACCATCGGACGGCCGTTGGACACCAGCTCGTCGATGTCACCGTCCATGTCGAGCACGTCCAGCAGCCCCTCGACGTAGTCAGCGGCGATCTCGCTCTGCTGGAACAGCTCCTCCGGGTCGGCGGCGTCCTGGTCAGGGGCCTCCGCCTCCTCGGGCGCCTCCCCAGGCGCCGCCTCGCCCGCCGGGGCGTCGGCGCTCGCTGGGCCTTCGTCTGCCGTATCGCCGGATGCCGTACTGCCGGCCGCCGCTGCATCGCGCTCGGCCGGGTCGGCTCCACCGGGCGGTGGGTCCTCCACCGAGGGAACGGTCATGTCTGCCAATGCCTCTCTCCATCACCGGTAGCGGCCCGGACGGGCCGATGGTCTACCGCACCGGTGCTGCCGCGCGACCGGTACGGACACGTCATCTAAGAAGAACGGGCCAACCCGGGCCGCCGAAGCGCGTACGGTCGTTGCCCTACCCCCGCGCACCTCGATCAACCCTTCCGCGGCGCCGAACTCTTCCGCTTCGGGGGGACGTTGCGGGACGGCGGCACCTGCTTGCCAGGAGCCTTCTTCTGAGGCACGGGCTTGGCGCCCGGCTTCGGCGCGAGCTTCTTACCGTCGATCGCCGGCGGCTCGTCCGCCTTGCCGTCCTTGCCACCCCCCTTGCCCTTACCCGGGGTGCCCTTGCCGGGAACGGACCGGCCGCCACTACCGCCCTTGCCGCGGGCCGCGTCGTTGCCACCGCCCGACCGGGGTCCACCGAAGCTCGGCAGCGGCGTCTGGGACACCGGAGGTGGCGGATACTTCCGCAGCACCCACTGCTGCTGAGCGAGCGAGAACAGGTTCTGGACCACCCAGTAGAGCACCACTCCGAGCGGGAAGAACGCACCCGAGAACAGCAGGAAGAACGGCAGCCCGTACACCATCAGCCGCTGCATCATCAGCTGGGTCGGGTCGGTGGCCCAGCCGGTCTTCAGGATCATCTGCTTGGCGGTCAGGTGGGTGGTGATC